>NZ_JBVJVY010000013.1:0-195666 GCF_055603265.1 Streptomyces sp. NPDC037288 | reverse complement strand
GTTAAGCACGCCGCCAGCGTTCGTCCTGAGCCAGGATCAAACTCTCCGTGAATGTTTACCGGTAATCCGGTGCAACACCACGAGAGCGGTGCGAGGGGAGGAATGATCCCCTCGCACACAGCGTCCTCGCTGTGTTTTTCAAAGGAACCTCGCCCCAGCAGATGCTGGAGACGGGGTATCAACATATCTGGCGTTGATTTTTGGCACGCTGTTGAGTTCTCAAGGAACGGTCGCTTCCTTTGTACTCACCCTCTCGGGCTTTCCTCCGGGCTTCCCTTCGGTGTTTCCGACTCTATCAGATCTTTTCTCGACCCGATTTCCTCGATGCTTTCCAGGTTCCCGCTCTCGCGTTTCCCTTTCCGGCGGTTCCGACTTTATCAGAAGATCTTGGCCAGTCTGACCGGCCGTTCATTTCCGATTAATCGGGAGGTGCTTCTCGGAGATGTCGTTCTCGACTTTCTCAGGAAGCTCATAGAGTCTAACGGCGACCTGTGAACCTGTCCAGTTCCAGGCAACTGTTTGAATCTACCTCCCCACGCCGTCCGTGTCAACGGGTCTTGTGGGGCGAAGAGGAGAGTAGCAGCTCACAGGGGTGAGACGCACATCAAGCCGCGGTGGGGACCGAGGCGCTGCGGTCCGTCGCTTCGAGGTCGCCGGTCTCACCCGCCCGTACCGCCCTGCCGCCCAGGACGTAGACGTAGGTCAGGAACGCCAGCTCGGCCAGGACGCCGATTCCGATGCGGGCCCAGGTGGGCAGGCCGGACGGGGTGACGAAGCCTTCGATGGCGCCCGAGACGAAGAGGACCACGGCGAGGCCGATCGCCATGCCGACGGCCGCGCGTCCTTCTTCCGCGAGAGCGGCGCGCCGGGTACGCGGGCCGGGGTCTATGAGTGTCCAGCCCAGGCGCAGTCCCGTACCGGCGGCGACGAAGACGGCGGTGAGTTCGAGCAGGCCGTGCGGAAGCACCAGGCCCAGGAACGTGTCGAGGCGGCCGGCTGAGGACATCAGGCCGAAGCCGACGCCCAGGTTGAGCATGTTCTCGAAGAGGATCCAGAGGACAGGCAGGCCCAGGAAGACGCCCAGGACCAGGCACATCGCGGCTGCCTGGGCGTTGTTCGTCCACACCTGGGCGGCGAAGGCCGCCGCGGGATGGCTGGAGTAGTACGTCTCGTACTCACCGCCGGGGCGGGTCAGCTCGCGCAGCTGGCTGGGCGCCGCGATGGACGACTGCACGTCCGGGTGGGTGCCGATCCACCAGCCCAGGAGGATCGCGATGGCCGTGGAGACCAGCGCCGTGGGTACCCACCAGTGGCGGGCGCGGTAGACCGCGGCGGGAAAGCCGTGGCCAAGGAAGCGTGTGACGTCACGCCATGAGGCGCGGCGGGTGCCGGTGACGGCGCTGCGCGCGCGTGCCACCAGTTGGCTGAGGTGCCCCGTCAGCTGCGGGTCCGGGGCGCTGGACCGGATGAGGGAGAGATGCGTGGCGGTGCGCTGGTAGAGGGCGACGAGTTCGTCGGCTTCGGCGCCGTTGAGGCGGCGCCGGCGGCGCAGCAGGGCATCCAGGCGGTCCCATTCGGCTCGGTGTACGGAGACGAAGACGTCCAGGTCCATCGGGTCTGCCTGCTCCTCGGCTGGTCGTCGACGGCTCGTCGCGGATGCTCACGATCGCGGTCAGCTTGTCGTACTGCGACGCGATGCGCCCACAGCTTGGCAGACTTGCGCTTCCGGGGGCAGACCAGGGAAGGACGACGGACGTGAGTGAGCTGGTGACGGGCGAGGCGGTGGCGCTCGAAGTGCGGCCGGCCAAGCTGCCGAGCAGGGCGCTGGCCGTGTTGCTCGACCTCGTGGCGGCCATGGTCGCGTATGTCGTCGTCAGCATCGCGGTGGTGCTGTCGACCGCTTCTCTGGACGAGGCCGCGCAGGTGGCACTGTCGATCGCGACGTTTCTGCTGGTGCTGGTCGGCGGGCCGATAGCGGTGGAGACGCTCAGTCACGGGCGTTCGCTGGGGAAGCTGGCGTTCGGGCTGCGGGTGGTGCGGGACGACGGCGGGCCGATCCGGTTCCGGCACGCGCTGGTACGAGGCGCGATAGGTGTGGTCGAGATCCTTCTGACGTTCGGTGTGATCGCCTGCATCGCCTCGTTGGTGTCGGCGCGAGGCCGGCGGCTGGGGGACGTGTTCGCAGGCACCCTGGTCGTACGGGAGCGGATACCGGCCGGTCGGGCCGCCTTCGTTCCGCCGCCGCCTCCGTGGCTTGCGGGACGGTTCGCCGAGTTGGACCTGTCGGCGGTGCCCGACGGGCTGTGGCTTGCGATCCGGCAGTACCTGACCCGGATGGCGCAGCTCGATCCGCAGGTCTCGCTGGGTATGGCCCAGCGGCTCGCGGCCGATGTCGCGACGCGGACGGGCGCGTCGGTACCGCAGGATCTGCCGGCGGCCGCATTCCTGGCGGCGGTGGTGCATGAGCGGCAGTCGCGTGAGGCCCGGCAGGCGTTCGGCGCCGCTGGATTCGCTCCGCCGGTGGCCGCGCCCGGCGCACCGGCCGCGGACCAGCCGCCCGCTTCCGCGGCGGCCCCGTCGCCGCAGAATCCCGGTCGGTCCGATCAGCCACAGGACTGGACCCGACAGCCGCAGGCTCCTGTCGTGCCGTCGGCCGAACCTGCGCGGAACGAGCCGCAGACCGACCGTCCGGCGACCGGTTTCGCACCGCCGGCGTAGCGCGAGGCCCGCTCGGCCGCCGTTCCTGTGGTCTCGTCTCCACGATCGTCCGGAAAGACGTCCGCCCCGGTCCAGGCGGTCTCGCAGGTCTCGGCGGTCCGGCGTCTCAGTCGAACGTCGACGGCGGTGACCGGAGGTCCTCCAGCTCGATCCCGGGCGCGGCCAGAACGACGTCGCCGGCGATGTGGACGGTGTGCCGTTCGCCCGTGTCCAGGGCTGTGACCTGGTATTCGTCCACGGTCAGGGGGCCGTTGTCAGTGGCGTGTGCTTCGCTGTTCACCAAGGCCCAGGACTGATCCACGGTGCGGGGGGCGAGGACCGGGTCGGTGAAGGCGACCAGGCGCACGCGGGTCGCGTCGGACGAGGGGGTGAGGCGCAGGAGACGGGCGGTGGCGACGAGGAACGCGGGGGACGTGCCGGTGAAGGCGTGGGCGCGCACATTGCCTTCGGTGGCATGGATTCCGGTGGGGTCGGTGCGAACCCAGGTGACGCCGTCGAGGGCGGCGCCGCGCACCTGCCATCCTCCCGCGTGGAGTTCCAGGCGGATGGGGCGGCCGAGCTCGTCCAGGGCGAGGTCGACCGAGCCGCGGTGATCACCGGCGGGGCTGGTCACCCGGGAGACATAGCGCCAGCCGGACGGCCCGGGGGCGCACTGGAAGTGTTCTTCAGCGAGGGGGGTGTGATCGTGCGGATCGTGGAGCGAATAGCGGCCGCGGGGCATGGGGGTCCTGGGGCTTGATGGGCTGACGGGCAGGACCGGTCACGGGCAGGACCAGTCAAAGGGGCAGGCCCCCGGCACGGGGGTGCGGGGGCCTGTCTCGTAGGGCCTGCTGCCGGGGAGCGCGGCGGTGCACCGGTGTGCTCCCCGGCGGGCGGGACTGCGCAGTCGCCGGCTCAGTAGCGGTAGTGGTCCGACTTGAACGGGCCGTCGACCTCCACGCCGATGTACGCGGCCTGCTCCGGGCGCAGCTTGGTGAGCTTGACGCCGAGTGCGTCCAGGTGGAGGCGGGCGACCTTCTCGTCGAGGTGCTTGGGCAGCACGTAGACGCCGGTCGGGTACTCGTCGGGCTTGGTGAACAGCTCGATCTGGGCCAGGGTCTGGTCCGCGAACGAGTTGGACATCACGAACGACGGGTGGCCGGTGGCGTTGCCCAGGTTCAGCAGGCGGCCCTCGGACAGCACGATGATCTTCTTGCCGTCCGGGAAGGTCCAGGTGTGGACCTGCGGCTTGACCTCGTCCTTGACGATGCCGGGGACCTTGGCGAGGCCGGCCATGTCGATCTCGTTGTCGAAGTGGCCGATGTTGCCGACGATCGCCTGGTGCTTCATCTTGGCCATGTCCGAGGCCATGATGATGTCCTTGTTGCCGGTCGTGGTGATGAAGATGTCGGCCTTGTCGACGACCTCGTCGAGGGTCGTGACCTGGTAACCGTCCATCGCCGCCTGCAGGGCGCAGATCGGGTCGATCTCGGTGATGATCACGCGGGCGCCCTGGCCGCGCAGGGACTCCGCGCAGCCCTTGCCCACATCGCCGTAGCCGCACACGACCGCGGTCTTGCCGCCGATCAGGACGTCGGTGGCGCGGTTGATGCCGTCGACGAGGGAGTGGCGGCAGCCGTACTTGTTGTCGAACTTCGACTTGGTGACGGCGTCGTTGACGTTGATCGCCGGGAAGAGGAGGACGCCGTCGCGCTGCATCTCGTACAGACGGTGGACGCCGGTGGTGGTCTCCTCCGTCACGCCACGGATCTCGGAGGCCAGCTGGGTCCACTTCTGCGAGCCGTCCGTGATCGTGCGGTGCAGGAGTTCCAGGATGACGCGGTGCTCGTCGGACTCGGCGGTGTCGACGGAGGGGACCTTGCCGTCCTTCTCGTACTCGACGCCCTTGTGGACGAGGAGGGTGGCGTCGCCGCCGTCGTCCAGGATCATGTTGGGGCCGCCGGTGGGGCTGTCCGGCCAGGTCAGCGCCTGCTCGGTGCACCACCAGTACTCCTCCAGGGTCTCGCCCTTCCAGGCGAAGACCGGGACGCCCTGCGGGTCGTCGGGGGTGCCGTTCGGGCCGACGGCGATGGCGGCCGCGGCGTGGTCCTGGGTGGAGAAGATGTTGCAGGACGCCCAGCGGACCCGGGCGCCGAGGGCGACCAGGGTCTCGATGAGGACGGCGGTCTGCACGGTCATGTGCAGGGAGCCGGTGACGCGTGCGCCGGCGAGGGGCTGGGCCTCGGCGTACTCCTTGCGGATCGCCATCAGGCCCGGCATCTCGTGCTCGGCGAGGGAGATCTCCTTGCGGCCGAACTCGGCCAGGGAGAGGTCGGCGACCTTGAAGTCCTGTCGGTTGTCGACAGTCGTCATTGCGAGCTGCTCCTCGGGGTTGGGTCGAGGTGGGTACGGCTGGTCTGCGCGGCGGCGGACACAGGTGTGCCCGGAGGAGGACACAGGCGTGCCCACGTACGCGCAGCACAGTCCGTCGGAGGCCCTCTCTCCCTCGGCCGGCCCGCGTTGGGCCGCCCGACCGCCATCAGCAGCGACGTCTGGCTCCGTCCCAAGCTACACCGGACGGCCCGGTCGGCCCCAGTCCGCCTCCGGTCGGCCCCAGTCCGCCTCCGGTCGGTTCGCACACTCCGAGAGGCGGTTTCGGGGTGCGGCGCGGGGGCAGGTGCGGGCCGGCAAAGGTGTGGAACCGCGGAACGGTAGCCCACAGACCGGTATGAACAGGGATTTTCGCACCTTTGGGCCGCGGGTGGGGTGGTGCAGGATGCAGGGGAACCGGGGCCGTCCGGTTCCGCTCGCGGGGCGTCCGGAACGGCGCCTCGTTGCGACGAAGGCGTTAGACGAAGGCGTTAGACGAAGGCGTTAGGAGATCGACGTGACGAGTCCGGCCGGCCCTCCCTCCACGGATGGCCGCGATGACGAGCGGCGGCAGGTGAAGCTGCTGGCGGTGACCGCCTGCCCGACCGGCATCGCGCACACCTACATGGCGGCGGAGAAGCTCGCACAGGCCGCGGCGAGCCGTGGCATAGAGATGAAAGTGGAGACCCAGGGATCCATCGGTGTGGAGAACGTCCTGGATGACAACGATGTCAGAAGCGCGGACGGCGTCATCGTCGCCGCGGACAAGGACGTCGACCTGAGCCGCTTCGCGGGCAAGCGGGTGCTGACGGTCGGGGTTGCCGAGGGCATCCACCATCCCGACCGGCTGATCGAGCGGGTGCGGTCGGCGCCCGTGTACGCGCCGGGCGGGGGCGCGGGCGGTCCGGCCACCGTGTCGGCCGGTGGCGGTGGCGGTGGCGGTGGCGGTGGCGGTGGCAGAGAACGGGGGACGGTGTACAAGGCGCTGATGAACGGCGTGTCGTACATGATCCCGTTCGTCGTCGTCGGCGGTCTGCTGATCGCGGTCTCGCTGGCCCTCGGCGGGCATGCGACGGCCAAGGGCTATGTGATCCCGGACGGCACGTTCTGGGCGCACGTCAACGCGATCGGCGGGATCGGCTTCCAGCTGATGATCCCGATCCTGTCCGGCTACATCGCCTACGCCATCGCCGACCGGCCCGCGCTGGTGCCGGGCATGATCGGCGGCTGGATCGCCAACACGGGCGCGCTGTACGACTCCAAGGCGGGCGCGGGGTTCATCGGGGCGATCGTGACCGGGTTCCTCGCCGGGTACCTGGTGTCTTGGATCAAGAAGGTCCGGGTGCCCAGGTTCGTGCAGCCGATCATGCCGATCATCGTGATCCCGATCGTGGCCACGACGGCGCTCGGGCTGTTCTTCGTCTATGTCATCGGCAAACCGATCTCGTGGGTGTTCGAGCACCTGACGAGCTGGCTCGGCGGGATGACGGGAACGAGTGCGGTTCTGCTCGGCGCGATTCTGGGGCTGATGATCGCGTTCGACATGGGCGGGCCGGTCAACAAGACGGCGTTCCTGTTCGGTGCGGGGCTCATCGCGAGCGGCAACCAGACGGTGATGGGCATGTGTGCCGCGGCGATTCCGGTGATGCCGCTGGGGCAGGGGCTGGCCACGTTGATCCGTCGGCGGTTGTACACCGATCAGGAGCGGGAGACGGGGCTGGCGGCGCTGTTCATGGGATGTTTCGGCATCTCGGAGGGTGCGATTCCGTTCGCGGCGGCGCGGCCGGCGCAGGTGATTCCGGCGAACATGCTCGGTGGCGCGGTGGCCGGTGCGGTGGCGGGGCTGGCCGGAGTGAAGGACGCGGTGCCGCATGGGGGGCCGATCGTGGCGGTGCTGGGCGCGGTGACCGGGGTGCCGATGTTCTTTGTGGCCGTGGCGATCGGGGCGTCGGTCACTGCGTTGGCGACCGTGGCGATGGTTGATGTGAGGGGGCGTCGGGGGTGGAGGGTGTCCGCCGGGGCGTCTGCGGGTGTGGGTGCTGCTGCGGCTGCCTCGTCGGGGGGTGCCGGTGTGTCCTCTGTGGGTGCGGGATCCGGGGTGGTTGTGCCCGGGCAGCGGGGGGAGGCCCCGGTGGGCGGCTCGGAGAGCTCGGTGCCCGTCCCTGCGGACCGGGAAGGCGCGGCTGAGGGCGACCGGGCCGAGGTGTTGTCCGGGTATCTCGATGAACGGACCGTGCAGGGCGCGCTCGGGGCGGTGGAGAAGGACGCCGCGATCCGCGAGATGGCGGAACTGCTGGCGCGCAGCGGGCGGGTCGCCGATGTGGACGAGCTGGTGGCGACCGCGTTGCGGCGCGAGGCTCAGGGGACGACCGGGCTCGGTGAGGAGATCGCGATCCCGCATGCCAAGACGGACGCGGTGACCGCGCCGGTCGTCGGTTTCGCCCGGTCGGCCGAGGGGGTCGAGTGGGGTTCGCCGGACGGTACGAAGGCCCGGTTGGTCTTCATGATCGCCGTGCCGGAGGTGGCCGCGGGCGACGAGCATCTGCGGATCCTCGCGCTGCTCTCGCGCAAGCTGATGGATCCCGGCTTCCGGGAGCGGCTGCTCGCTGCTCCGGACGAGGGGGCGGTGCTCGACGCCCTCGGCGACGTCGGGTGAGTTCGGTGATTCCGCCTAGTCCGCTCAGTCCGCTCGGTCCGCTTGGTGGGTGAGGGGTGCGTCCGGTGAAGTGAGCAAACGCGTGCGGGTCCCCTGGCCTCCTGGGCCGGGACCCGTACGCTCCGGGCCGGGCCCGCACCTCTGGTCCTGGGCCGGGCAGAGGCACGGAGAGGTGGGATCAGTGGTCGGTTGCGTGGGGGTTCGGGCCGCCCGGGGTTGCCTCCGGGTCCGGGCCCTTGGCGGCCTCGGCCTCGCTGTAGACGTCCGGTTCGAGATAGATGACGCGGGCGATGGGGACGGCGGCGCGGATGCGGGCCTCGGCGGCGTTGATGGCGTTCGCGACCTCGGCGGCCGTGTCGTCGTGCTGGACGGCGATCTTGGCGGCGATCAGCAGTTCCTCGGGGCCGAGGTGCAGCGTGCGCATGTGGATGACGCTGGTGACCGTGTCGCCGTCGACGGTCGCCTCCTCGATCTTCTTGATCACATCGAGGCCCGCCGCCTCGCCGAGCAGCAGCGACTTGGTCTCGGCGGCCAGGACCAGGGCGATCAGGACGAGCAGGACGCCGATGCAGACGGTGCCGATGCCGTCCCAGATGCCGTCGCCGGTGAGTACGGCCAGGCCGACGCCGAACAGGGCGAGGACCAGGCCGATGAGCGCGCCGAAGTCCTCCAGCAGGACGACGGGCAGCTCGGGGGCCTTGGCGCGGCGGATGAACTGCGCCCAGGACAGCCTGCCGCGCAGTTCGTTGGACTCCTTGATGGCCGTGCGGAACGAGAAGCCCTCGGCGATGACCGCGAAGACCAGGACGCCCACCGGCCAGTACCAGTTAGCCAGTTCGTGCGGGTGGCTGATCTTCTCGTAGCCCTCGTAGATGGCGAACATGCCGCCGATGGAGAACAGGACGATCGAGACCAGGAAGGCATAGATGAACCGCTCGCGGCCGTAGCCGAAGGGGTGTTGCGGGGTCGCCTCGCGCTGGGCCTTCCTGCCGCCGATGAGCAGCAGGAACTGGTTGCCGGAGTCGGCGAGCGAGTGGACGCCCTCGGCGAGCATGGAGGAGGAGCCGCTGAACGCGAACGCCACGAACTTCGACACCGCGATCGCGAGGTTGGCGCCGAGTGCCGCCACGATCGCCTTCGTACCGCCTGACGCGCTCATGTGTCCGCGTTGTCCCTTCGACCTTGTCGTCGCCCTCGTGGCGTGTTCCGGCTTTGCCCGGCCTTTGCCGGTGGGTCATTCTTGCAGCCCGGCCGGACCCCGGCGCGTCAGGTATCCACAACCCCGGTCATACGATCACAGCGCCGGATATCCACAAGCCCGTCAAGCCATCACCGTGGCGCGGAAGACCGTGCCCGCGCCCGAGATCTCCGCCTTCTCAGCGGCCGGGACGAAGACCGACTGCCCCGGCCGCAGTTCGTGCTCGCCCGCGCGGACCGAACCGGCCGTGCAGAGCAGGATCTGCGGGGTGGTGAGGGTGAGGTCGTGGGCGGTGCCGCCCTCGGGGAGGACGTACCGGGACAGGCGGAACTCGTCGATCGGCGTCTCGTAGACCTCCTCCCCGTCCGGTGAGGCCTCGGGGCGCAGCACGCCGGGGTCGCCCGCCTCGAAGCGGACCACCCGCAGGAGTTCGGGGACGTCGACGTGCTTGGGGGTCAGGCCGCAGCGCAGGACGTTGTCGGAGTTGGCCATGATCTCGACGCCGAGGCCGCTGATGTACGCGTGCGGGATGCCGGCGCCGAGGAACAGTGCCTCGCCCGGCTGCAGGCGGACGTGGTTGAGCAGCATGCCCGCGATGACGCCGGGGTCGCCCGGGAAGTGGTGGGCGAGGACGGCGTAGGGGGCGTAGGCGCCGCTGATGCGGGTGCAGGCGGCGGCGGTCTCGGTGACCGTCCGGGCCATGTCCTGCGGGTCGGCGGTGAGGATCGCGGTGAGGACCTCGCGCAGGGCGGCGTCCTGGGGGTGGGCGTGCAGCAGGTCGACGTACGGCTTGAGGGAGGCGACACCGAGGCCGTCGAGCAGGTCGGCGGTCTGGACCGGGTCGCGGAAGCCGCACAGGCCGTCGAACTCGGTGAGGGCGCAGATCAGTTCGGGCTTGTGGTTGGCGTCCTTGTAGTTGCGGTGCGGGGCGTCGACCGGGATGCCGCGGCGCTCCTCGTCGGCGTAACCCTCCTTGGCCTGCTCCAGGTTGGGGTGCACCTGGAGGGAGAGAGGGGCGCCGGCGGCGAGGATCTTGAACAGGAAGGGCAGGTGGGGGCCGAACTTCGCCATCGCCTCCGGGCCCAGCTCGCGCTCCGGGTCGGTGTCGATGACGTCGACGAGTGTCCCGCGCGCGGTGCGCGAGGGGGCTCCCGGGTGTGCGCCCATCCACATCTCCGCCTGCGGTTCACCGGTCGGCTCGACGCCGAGGAGGTGCGGGATTGCGGTGGTGGAACCCCAGGCGTAGGGGCGGACGGTGTTGTCGAGGCGGTCCATGTGTCTTCTCTGTCTCCGTACGTACGCGGCTCAGCCGACGGCTGCGGTCGAGCCGGTCGCCGTGCTGGTCGCCGTGCTGGTGATGGGCGCGGGTCGGCCGGCCCGGAGCAAAGATCAGGCCCCCGAAGCGAGCGCCAGGTAAACAGCGGCGAAATCCGTGACGGCGATCAGTTCCGCGAGGGCCTCCAGATCGCCGCCCTCCTCCGGTTCGAGTTCACTGATCGGCGTGTCATGGCTGAGGGCCAGGTCGCGGGCGGCGGGCGCGGCGGTGAAGCCGCCGATCGGGCGGTCGCGCAGCAGTACTACGCGCGCGTGCAGCGCGGGCTGTTCCTCGACGCGGTCTCGGAAGAAGTCGTCGGGGTCGGCGCTGGCGGCCAGCGGGCCGGCCAGCAGGGCACTGTGCGCGGCGAGCGCCTCGGGGAGTTCGGCGACCAGTCCGGGGCGGCCGGCGAGTTCGGCGAGGGCGGCGGCGAAACGACGCCCGGCGGGGCCCGCCGAGGTCCCTTCCGTCCACACCACGGGGAGCGCGTCGGCGAGTTCGGCGGCCAGGGTCTTGGCCGGGTTGCTGTAGGTGGCGATGGCGGGGCCACAGCGCTCGGCGACGTGGTCCAGACGGTCGGCGACCTTCTCCAGGGCCTCCCGCGGGGCGCTGAGCAGGCCGACGCGGTCCAGCAACGCGAGCAGCGGGGTGAGCAGCGCCCAGAAGACGCCCGAGGAGGAGGCGGCGAGCGGTTCCTCCTGGTCGTACGGCGCTGTCGCCATCGGTACGAACAGGCCGTGGGCGCCGGCGACCGCCTCCGCGAGCGGGGTACCGGGCGGAGCCACGGCGACGACCGAGCAGCCGCGGCGGTAGGCCTGGTCGGCGAGGAGGGAGAGGCTGGGTTCGGTGCCGTCCGGGGTGGCGATCAGCAGCAGGTCGACGGAGCCGATCCAGCCCGGCAGTTCCCAGCGCAGCGCGCCCGCGGCCGGGGCGACGCCGGTCGGGGCCAGGCGGACCACGGGGCTGCCGACGCCCGCCAGGGTGCCGAGGAGGTCGGCGGTGTGGGTGGCGGCGGCGCCGGGGCCGGCGATGAGGACGGCGCGGGGGCGGCCGTCGGGCTTGAGGTCCCCGACGCCGGCCTCGGCGGCGTGCCGGGCGGCGGTACGGACGCGGGCGCCGGCCTCGGCGGCACCGCGCAGCAGGCCCCGGCGGTCGGCCTCGGCGAGGCCCTCCGGGGTGTCGAGCAGCGATTCGTCCAGCATGGGCGGCAGCCTCCGATCGCCTGCGGGTTGTCTACGACGTCAAGGGCGTCGTCACTCGGGGCGGCGGGCCTCGTCCACGAGCAGGACCGGGATGCCGTCGCGGACGGGGTAGGCCAGGCCGCAGTCCTGGCTCGTGCAGATCAGCTCGGTGTCCTGCTCCTTGAGGGGGGCGTGGCAGGCCGGGCAGGCGAGGATCTCCAGGAGGCCGGCTTCGAGCGGCATGGGGTGTCCCTTCGAGGGTTGGTTCTGTGGCCGGTGGTCAGCGTACCGCTGGTGGACGGGCTGAGCTGGGCTCACGTGCCGTCCAGGGGGCTGCGCCCCCTGGACACCGGCTTGCGCCCGCCCGCCACCCGGAACCGCCGGCCGGAAGATCCGGGCATCAGCCCCTGATGATCGCCAGGGCCTCGTCCCTGATCTTCGTCATCGTCGCCTCGTCCTTCGCCTCCGCGTTCAGGCGCAGGAGCGGCTCGGTGTTGGAGGGGCGGACGTTGAACCACCAGTCGGGGGCGGCGACGGTGAGGCCGTCGAGGTCGTCGAGGGCGATGTCGGCGCGGCCCTCGTACGCGGTGCGGATCGCGGCGAGGCGGGCGGACTGGTCGGCGACCGTGGAGTTGATCTCGCCGGAGCCGGTGTAGCGGTCGTACTGGGCGACGAGGGAGGAGAGGGGCCCGTCCTGGCCGCCGAGGGCCGCGAGGACGTGCAGGGCGGCCAGCATGCCCGTGTCGGCGTTCCAGAAGTCCTTGAAGTAGTAGTGCGCGGAGTGCTCACCGCCGAAGATGGCGCCGGTGCGGGCCATCTCGGCCTTGATGAAGGAGTGGCCGACGCGGGTGCGGACCGGGGTGCCGCCGTGCTCCTTGACGACCTCCGGGACCGTGCGGGACGTGATCAGGTTGTGGATGATCGTGCCCTTCCCGCCGTTGCGGGCCAGTTCGCGGGCGGCGACCAGCGCGGTGACCGCGGACGGTGAGACCGGGTCGCCGTTCTCGTCCACGACGAAGCAGCGGTCGGCGTCGCCGTCGAAGGCGATGCCCAGGTCGGCGCCCTCCGTGGGCACGCGCTTCTGCAGGTCCACGAGGTTGGCGGGGTCGAGGGGGTTGGCCTCGTGGTTGGGGAAGGTGCCGTCCAGTTCGAAGTACATCGGGACGAGTGTCAGGGGCAGGCCGGCGAAGACCGTGGGGACCGTGTGTCCGCCCATGCCGTTGCCGGCGTCGACCACGACCTTCAGGGGGCGGATGGAGGTCAGGTCGACCAGGGAGCGCAGGTGCGTCGCGTACTCGTCCAACGTCTCCCGGGAGGACAGGGTTCCCGGCTGGGCCACCGGTTCCGGGGCGCCCGACTCCAGCCAGCGCTCGACCAGTTCGCGGACCTGCGCGAGGCCGGTGTCCTGGCCGACCGGGGCGGCGCCCGCGCGGCACAGCTTGATGCCGTTGTACTGGGCCGGGTTGTGGGAGGCGGTGAACATCGCGCCGGGCAGGTTCAGCGCGCCCGATGCGTAGTACAGCTGGTCCGTGGAGCACAGCCCGATCTCGGTGACGTCCACACCGCGGTCCGCCGCGCCGCGGGCGAAGGCGCGGGACAGCCCCGGGGAGGAGGGCCGCATGTCGTGACCGACGACGATCGCCGCCGCTCCTGTCACCTCCGCGAAGGCAGCGCCGAACAGTCCGGCCAGTGACTCGTCCCACTGGTCCGGGACCACTCCGCGTACGTCGTACGCCTTCACGATCTGCGACAGATCAGCAGTCACGGCCAACCCTCCTGAAAGTCCTATGGGTGCCCACAAACTACCCGTTGGGGGTAAGGGGGAGGTGTGCGGACACCAGGTGGACGCCCAGTCGTGACCGAGACGGGTCGGCGAGGACGGGCGGATGGTGTGGGTGGCTCAGCTGTCCGGGGAGCGCAGGACTCGCAGGTGGCCACGGCGGGCGACCTCCATGGGGTCGGCCGTACGGGCTCCGCCGCCGCCCGCCTCGGCTGCGCGCTCCTGGGGGCGGGCCGCCTCGCGCACGGCGTTGGCAAGCGCTTCCAGATCGTCTCCGCTGGGCCGTGCGGGAGCGGAGCCGTCGAGGAGGCGTACGACCTCCCAGCCGCGGGGGGCGGTGAGGCGCTCGGAGTGCTCGGCGCACAGGTCGTAGCAGTGCGGCTCGGCGTAGGTGGCGAGCGGGCCGAGGACCGCGGTCGAGTCGGCGTAGACGTACGTCAGCGTCGCGACGGCGGGTCGACCGCAGGCGGTGCGCGAACAGCGACGTACAGGGCTCACGACGTTGGACGGTACCGCACTCTTGAGCGGGCCGCGACGACTCCCCACCACGTCACTCCACTGTGTCGTGCTGTGAAACCTCCCACACACCCCTTCGGGGGGGACCTTGTTGACCTGCGGGGACGGGTTCTCGGCGAAATTTGGGCGGGACTCGATACGGTCATGAGTCGGTACGAATACCGTCAATTGCCTTGAGTCCGGCGGTCTTGGAGGGGTAAGGAAACACGCCATTCGTTGGCTGGAATGGTCATCCTGTGACATGGGAGTGGATGGGTCTGATCAGAGGGAAATAGCCGATCGGCGGCGGGCTGATCGGCGGAGGGTGCTGGTCGGTCCGGGGGAAGCGGCCGGTTGCCGTGGGGGGAAGGGAGGGGTGGGTTGCCGTGGGGGACGGGCGGGTTGCCGTGTGGGGCCGGGCGGGCGGAGTGTGCGGGGACTACGCTTCCCCAGTGATGGACAACCGTGTACCGCCTCGTGCCGCCGGACCCGGGCCCCGTCGCCGTGATCGTCACGGACGGGGCATGCGGGGGCCGATCGCACCGCCGCAGGTGCCGCTCGCGGCCAGCCGTGCCGATGTGTTCGCGGACCTGGTGCAGGACTCCGTGGACCGTCTTGAGCGGCGGTGGCCGCAGCTGGCCGACATCGATTTCCTCGTGTTGGAGGTGCCCCGGCTGGAGGGGCGGGGCGAGCAGGCGTGGAGCGATGAGGCCGTGCCGTTGGGCGGGGTCGTTCCCGCGCGGGACGGGCGGCGGGCGCGGGTGGTGGTGTATCGACGGCCGGTGGAGATCCGGACGAAGGGGCGGGATGAGCGGGCCGCGCTGGTGCACGAGGTGGTCGTGGAGCAGGTGGCCGAGTTGCTGGGGCTGACTCCGGAGACTGTGGATCCGCGGTACGGAGAGGACTAGGTCCGGCCGGGCTGGGGCTCGGGGGCTCGTGCGTGCGCTGTGCTGGGGCCGGGAGGGGTGGGCTGCGCTCGGCCGCGCTGGCGGGGTGCGCGGTGCTGCAGCCGGACCAACGGCACGCTCCGCTTGCCCCCGCCGCCGGGGTGCGCAGTACTGCCGCCAGACCAACGGGCACGCTCCGCTTGCTCGCGCCGGCGGGGTGCCGCTGCGCCCACCCGTGCCGCCCCAAGCGGCACGACTGCCCGCAACCGCGCGGGCACGACCCCGCCTCCGGGTGGGTGTCCGCCCTCCGGCACGACTGCCCGCAACTGCGCGGCACGACCCCGCCGCCAGCTGAGTCCCCGCCCTCCGGCACGACTGCCCGCAACTGCGCGGCACGACCCCGCCGCCAGCTGAGTCCCCGCCCTCCGGCACGACTGCCCGCAACTGCGCGGGCACGACCCCGCTGCCGGGTGGGCCGGGAGGCCGGGCCCTACTTCTGGAGGATGGACAAGTCCTCCGCCGTCTTCGGTACCGCCACCATTCCTCGGTCGTACGGCAGGGTCTGGATGGTGAAGCCGGGGACTCCCGCCTCGGTGGCCGTGAGGGTGCGGGAGGCGTAGACCGGGCCGCCGGAGACGGTTTCGACGGTGAGGGCATAGGTGCCCTGTAGGCCGGCCGGGGCGGGGGCCGGGACGTTCTGCGTCGTGCCGGATCTGATCGTGTACGTCTTCGTCGTCGCCGTGCCGCCCTCGCTGCCCGCCGAGGCGGTGACCTTCACCGTGGCCGTGGCGGTGGGCGCCGTCAGGGCGAGGGTCGTGCCCTTGGCGCTGTTGTCGGCCGACGTCGCGCGGGTGCCGACGGGGGCGGTGGCCGGGATGAAGGCCGTCTCCTGCCTGTCGCCCTTGCCCCGGACCACCCGGAGGGCCGCCACCACCGGGACCGACTGGTCCGTGGGGGTCAGGACGAGCGAGCCCGCCTCGCCTCTGGTCACGGCGCCGAGGCCGGCCGTGGTCGTCATGCCCGACTTCACGTGCAGGGTCTCGTTGCCCGCCGGGGTGATCAGGCCGTCCGGGGAGGCCAGGCGGACCTTCAGGTCGGCGTCGTCGCCGCCCGGCGTGAAGGCGATCAGGCGGACGTCGGTGGCGTCCTTCGGGATACCGGGCAGGACCAGGCTGCCGGCCGGGTCGGCGGCCGCGGCCAGCCAGTCTCCGCCCGCCTTGTCGTCCAGGGCCTGCACGGACGCGCCGACCCGGCCGCTGCGCACGCTGACGTGCACGGTCAGGTCGGCCTGC
Organism: Streptomyces sp. NPDC037288; assembly: GCF_055603265.1. Lineage (NCBI taxonomy): Bacteria > Bacillati > Actinomycetota > Actinomycetes > Kitasatosporales > Streptomycetaceae > Streptomyces > Streptomyces sp. NPDC037288. The sequence continues at coordinate 179,795 of NZ_JBVJVY010000013.1, read as the reverse complement.
TGTTCGTCGGTGAGCGTGGAGAGCAGGATGGGCTTGCTCGTGTGCGGCGCAATGGTCTGGTTCTCGCCGAGCGGGGACTTGATCGCGCCGTCCTTGCCGTACAGCTCGATGTCGACGACCGCTGCGGAGTCGTCGGGATTGGTCAGGTGGACGTAGTCGGTGCGGCCGGTGGCCGTGCTCGCGCCCGGGAACCAGAAGTCGGTGTCGGCGGCCGTGCAGTTGACGCCCTGGAGGCCGCGGCCGGTGCCGGCGGCGACCTCGGTGGTCTCCTGGACGGTCCAGCCGGGCGCGAACTTCCCGTCGGCGGTACCGATGAGCGCGGGCGTGTCGGCGCCGGAGGTGTCCCCGGTGACCGGTGTGCCCGGTGCCTTGGGGGTGAGCACCGGCTTGTCCGCCGTCTTCTTCCCGTTCTTGGGCGCCTTGGCGCCCTTGCCGGTCTGGGAGTTGTCCGTGCCGTCCGCGGTCTGCTCGTCGGCGGCCTGGAGTTGGGCCTTGCCGCTGCTCGGCGTGGACCGGGTGACGGGCGTGAACGACGTGTACGCCGTGTCGGCGATGTCCGAGATGCTCGGCGCCGGGCACAGCAGGCTCGTGCGCTGCACCGGCAGGTTCGCGGCCGGCTTGGGGGCGGCGGCCCCGGACGCGGACGGGCCGTCGAGCGCGGCGAACGCGGTGACGGCGGCCAGCGCGGTGGCGCCGGCGATCAGGGACAGGGTCGTGCGGTTCACTGCTGGCTCCCGTCGGGGCGCTCGCTGCCGGTGCCGTGGGGGTGCTGGGCCGGGTCGTAGCCCTGCTGGGCGGGGTCGTACGCCGGGTCGTAGCCCTGCTGGTAGGCCGTCGGGTCGTACGGCATCTGGCCGGCCGTACCGCCGTAGGCGTACGGGTCGTACTGTCCCGTCTGATACGGGTCGGCGGCCGGGTACGCCTGCTGGTCGTAGCCGGAGGGCTGGTACGGGGTGCCGGTCTGGTACTGGTCGGTTCCGTAATCCGCGTATCCGTTGTTCGCGTAGGAGCCCTGGTCCCACTCGTCGTAGGACTGCTGGTGCGGTACGGCGGCCGGGGGCTCCTGCGGCAGCGGGGGTGCGGCCGGCTGCTCGCCGGCGGACTGTTCCTCGGCGGCATGTTCCTCGGCCTGGGCGCGCAGGCGGCGGGCGCGGCGGCCCTCGCCTGCGGTGGCCTGGGCGGGCAGCGGCTCCTCCTCGGGCAGGTCGTCGTCGACGTCGCGGCGGCGGCCGGGCAGGGCGAGGACGACCAGGACGACGGCGAGCGTGCCCTGGGCCCACAGCCAGGCGGTGTGGGTGAGCGGGTCGGTGTAGGTGACGTCCAGCCTGCCGCTGTCGGCGGGCAGTTGGAAGCCCTGGGCCCAGCCGTCGACCGTGGTGCGGGTGAGCGGCTTGCCGTTCAGGGTGGCCGTCCAGCCGTCGGAGGCGGTGTCGGCGAGGCGCAGGACGCGGCTGCCCGAACCGGCGGGGACGGTCGTGTGGATCTCCACCGGTCCCGCGGTGACCGACCGGGCGGTGCCCGAGCCGCCGGCGGGGACGATGGTGGCGCGGGAGACCTCCTGGTCGACGCGGTACAGGGCGCTGCCGTGCTGCTGGCTGAGCCGGGTCAGGCCGGGGGTGGTGTCCAGGACGCGGGTGATGTCGCGGGGCGCGCCCTTGTGGACGAGGACGTAGCGCACGGCGAAGCCGCCGAGTTCGTCGGCCTGGTCGGCGCCGGAGCCGGCCACGAGGTTGGCGACGACCTTGTCCAGCCGGTTGTCCTCGCCGTCGGCGGCGCTGACCTCGGCGTCGCCCATGCGGGCACCGGAACCGCGGACCAGGGAGTAGCGCACGCGCGCGGTGGAGTCGCTGTCCAGGATCAGGGTGCGGGCCCGGTCGCCGGTGGCGGAGTCCTCGGCGACGAACGCGGGCACCTGGGTGGGGTCGCGGCGCTCCACGGGGCCGTCGGCGCCGCGGATCATCCAGCCGGCGGCGACGAGCAGGGGGCCCGCGGCGCAGGCGAAGGCGATGAGGGCGGCGACGGGCTGGCGCCAGCCGAAGCTCTGCTCGGCCACGCGCGCGCGTGCGCCGTCGGCGCCGAGGGCGGCGGCGGCCACCAGGGCGACGCCGTAGACGAGGGTGGCCGGTCCGGCCCAGGCGGACCTGTTGGACAGGACGGCGAAGACGAGGGCCACCAGGGCGACCGCCCAGGCGGTGCGGATGGCGCGCTGCCGCTCGGAGCGCAGCAGCGCGGCGAGGGCGGCGAGGACGATACCGAGGAACATCAGGCCGTGCACGGTCCCCGGGCCGCCGGGGCTGGCGCCGAGCAGGTCGGACGCGGAGGCCGCGGAAGGGCCGTACGCCAGGCCCGCTTCCTTGAAGAAGCCGGTCGGGAGCAGGGTCAGCGACCAGGGGGCGAGGACCAGCAGCGGGGTGCCGAGCTGGGTGAGGAAGCGCAGGGTGTGGGCGACGAGGTCGCCGCGGCGCAGGACGAGCACGCCTGTGCCGAGGAGGAGCGCGATGGGCCACACGATCGGCGTGAAGGCGGTGGTGATGGTCAGCAGCAGCGCGTAGGCCCAGGTGGCGCGCCAACTGCCGCGGGCGCCGGAGCGGTTGGTGAGGCCGCTCGCGGCGAGGCCGGCGCGCGCGATGAGCGGCAGCAGGACGGCGAGGACGGCGGTGCCGATGCGGCCGCCGGCCAGGGCGCCGGTGGTGGCGGGCAGGAAGGCGTAGGCGATGGCCGCCCAGGCGCGCAGCAGCCGGGAGGTGACGAGCGGCCGGGAGGCGAAGTAGGCGGTGCATCCGGCGAGCGGTACCGAGGCGACCAGCAGGACGGTGACGGCGAGTCCCGTGGAGCCGAACAGGATGCCGGCGAAGGTCGCGAGGACGGCGAGGTAGGGCGGGGCGGACGGGGTGCCGCCCGCGCCGACCGGGTGCCAGGCGTCCGCGAAACGCGCCCACAGGTCGCCGGCGCCGGCCGGAGCGGGCAGCAGGGCGCCTCCCGCGAGCGCGCCGCCGCTGAGGAGGGCGCGGCAGGCGGTCAGGGAGATGAGCAGGAGCGCGAGGAAGAGTACGGGGCCGGGCTTGCGGGCGATCCGCTTGAGCCGGACGAACTGCTCGACCTCCGGGAAGTCGGCCTCGTCGCCGGGCCCGGACTCGACGGCGCCGCCGTGCCGGCCCGCCCGGGAGGTTTCGTCGGAGCCGCTGGTGAAGTTGGCGGCGAGCTGTTCCACGGTGGCGCGGACGGTGGCGCCGGGTGGTGGCAGGAGCTGGCGCAGTTCGGCCTTGTCGATCTGCGGGCGTCCGCGACGGCGCCGGGCGGCGATGATCCGCTCGGGGCGCAGCAGGGTGCTGAGCAGGCCGCGGATCTCGTCGACGGCCTGGCCGGGCACCTTGCCGACCAGATAGGCGATGGTCCGCAGCACGGTGCCGAACACGAGCCGCAGCAGCACCCAGGGCAGCGCGGCGCCCCGGGCGTTGACGAGCAGGGTGTAGACGGCGCCGGCCTTGTCGACCTTGTGCGGGGAGGCGGCGGTGCGGCCGACGCAGTCGACGGTACGGCGCTCGCGGGAGGCGGCCTCGGCGTGCCGTACGACGGCGTCGGGGGCGATCAGGACGCGGTGGCCGGCGGCGTGCGCGCGCCAGCACAGGTCGATGTCGTCGCGCATCAGGGGCAGCCGGCGGTCGAAGCCGCCGAGCTGTTCGAAGACGTCGCGGCGGATGAGCATGCCGGCGGTGGAGACGGACAGCACGGTGCGGACGTGGTCGTGCTGGCCCTGGTCCTGTTCGCGGCGGTCCAGGCCGGTCCAGCGGCGGCCGGAGTTGGCGATGGAGACGCCGACCTCCAGCAGCTGCCGGCGGTCGTACCAGCCGCGCAGTTTGGGGCCGACGACCGCCACGTCGTCGCGGCCCAGCTCCAGTTCCGTGTCGACGACCCGCAGCAGCTGGGCGAGGGCGTCGGGTTCGGGGGCGCAGTCGTCGTGCAGCAGCCAGAGCCACTGGATGGGCTCGCCGTGCGGCAGTTCGGGCAGGTCGTAGGCGTCGTCTCGCCAGGAGCGGGTGACCGGGTCCCAGCCGCTGGGGCGCTTGAGGTACGGCAGCTCTTCCGGGGTGAGGACCGGGGCGTTGCGACTCGCCTCCTCGACGGCCTGGCCGAAGCCGGTGCGCCGGGCGAGGTGCAGGACGCCCGCGTCGCCGAGGGCGTCGGTGAGCAGCCGGGCGGAGTCGTCCGCGCTGCCGGTGTCGGCGGCCACCGCGTACTGCACGGGGCGCTCCTGGCCGAGCAGCCCGGCGAGGGCGTCGGGCAGCCAGCGGGCACCGTCGTGGGCGACGAGGACCGCGGTCACCACGTGACGCGGGAACTCAGGGGTGGCAGCGGTGTCTTGCTGGGCTGCCGTATGGCTGTGCACGGACATCGAGGTACGGGCCCCGGTTCGATGGACTGCGGTGGACGCCTGTGCCCTCTCGGGTGCCGAGGGGACAGCGGGGCGTCTCGGACGAGCGACCACACTAGCGGCTGGCCAAGACGACGGCCCGTCGCCTGTGGATAACCCACCGGCGACGGGCCGTTCGTGACGTTTTGGGGGCCGATGTCCGGTCAGATGGCGGCCTTCTTCAGCCGGCGGCGCTCCCGCTCGGACAGGCCGCCCCAGATGCCGAACCGCTCGTCGTTGGCGAGGGCGTACTCGAGGCATTCGGAGCGAACCTCGCAGGCGAGGCAGACCTTCTTCGCCTCTCTGGTGGAGCCGCCCTTCTCGGGGAAGAAGGACTCGGGGTCGGTCTGGGCGCACAGCGCGCGCTCCTGCCAGCCGAGTTCCTCGTCCGCGTCGTCGACCAGCAGTTGCTGCACCAGTTCGGTCATGTGCGCCCCTCGTCTGTCTTTCGCGTCCCCGTGTTGCCGTTACCGGTTTCGGCTGAACGACACGAGTGAAATTACAAGTGTGCTGCTCCGGGCGAGTCAAGCCGAGATCTGCTATTGAGCCCGTTATTCACTCTGCGGAACCAAGGCCATGCGGAAAGTGTTCAAATCGGCATAAACCTTGCCACGCAGGCGAGGGACCGAGGAGGCGGTCGAACCCCGTACAGCCCTCTGTACGGAGAAGGACGTCCCCGTGTTCGATCGCGTTGCACGAGGCTTGAGCGCTCGGATGTGCCCCATGTGTCCCCGGGTCCGGGTGAACAAACCTTTCACCTGACAGATGAACCGGATGAGGTGAAACGTGTCCCACATACCGGGCGTCGAGTTGACAGTCCAGGTGTGAGCCGGTGTCCTAGTGGGCATGCTCGCGAACTTGGCACTCACCTCGACCCGCACCGCCGGGTCCCACGGTGCTGCCCAGGGCCGCTGTAGCTGTTGTTGCTGTTCCAGCTGTTGAGCCACGCCTGCTCCAGCTGTGGGCCGAGTCACCGCGACTCGGTGTTCATCCCCTCTGCCCTTCCTTGACCGAGGAACCACCGCACCCATGAACAGCGACAACGACCTCCAGATCGCCGGCGACATCCTCGAAGTCCCGCACCTGCTCCAGCCACCGCGCGAGCACCCGGCCACCGTCGCCGAGTTCGCGGGCCTCGCCCGCTCGATCGCCGCCGACCGCGCCCAGTGGGCCCACCTCGTCCGCTACGACGCGACCACCCGCTGGTACCACCGGCTGCGCACCGGCCCCGGCTACGAGGTGTGGCTGCTGTCCTGGGTGCCCGGGCAGGGCAGCGGGCTGCACGATCACGGCCGCTCCTCCGGCGTCCTGACCGTCCTGGAGGGAACGCTGACCGAGCGCACCGAGCGGGACACGCGCGCGTTGACGGCGGGGGCGCAGCGGGTGTTCGCGCCGGGCTACGTCCACGAGGTCGTCAACGACGCGCTGGAGCCGGCGGTCAGCCTGCACGTCTACTACCCGGGCCTGACGCAGATGCCGATGCACACGGCCCCGCACTGCGAGGCTCGTCCGGTGACCGCCTGACGCGTTGTCGTACCCGCCTGCGAGACTTGGCGCATGCGCATTGTGGTTCTGGCAGGCGGCATCGGCGGTGCCCGTTTCCTGCGCGGTCTGAAGCAAGCCGTGCCGGACGCGGACGTCACGGTGATCGGCAACACCGGCGACGACATCCACCTCTTCGGGCTGAAGGTCTGCCCCGACCTGGACACGGTGATGTACACGCTGGGCGGCGGCATCAACGAGGAGCAGGGCTGGGGGCGGGCCGACGAGACCTTCCACCTCAAGGAGGAACTGGCGGCCTACGGGGTCGGACCCGAGTGGTTCGGCCTCGGTGACCGGGACTTCGCCACGCACATCGTGCGTACGCAGATGCTCGGCGCGGGCTATCCGCTCAGCGCCGTCACCGAGGCGCTGTGCGACCGCTGGCAGCCGGGCGTGAAGCTGATCCCGATGACCGACGACCGCGTCGAGACACACGTGGCCGTGCGGGTCGACGGTGAGCGCAAGGCCGTCCACTTCCAGGAGTACTGGGTGCGGCTGCGCGCGTCGGTCCCGGCGGAGGCGGTCGTGCCCGTGGGCGCGGAGCAGGCCAAGCCGGCACCCGGTGTGCTGGAGGCGATCGCCGAGGCGGACGTGATCCTCTTCCCGCCGTCCAACCCGATCGTGTCCATCGGCACGATCCTCGCCGTGCCCGGTGTCCGGGAGGCGATCGCGGACGCGGGCGTGCCCGTGATCGGCCTGTCCCCCATCGTCGGGGACGCGCCGGTGCGCGGCATGGCCGACAAGGTGCTCGCCGCGGTCGGCGTGGAGTCCACGGCCGCCGCGGTCGCCGAGCACTACGGCTCCGGCCTGCTGGACGGTTGGCTGGTCGACACCGTGGACGCGACCGCGGTCGAGCGGGTCGAGGCGGACGGCATCCGCTGCCGCGCCGTGCCGCTGATGATGACCGACGTCGACGCGGCCGCGCGGATGGCCCGGGAGGCGCTGGCGCTGGCCGAGGAGGTGGGGGAAGCGTGAGCGAGGAGCGCCCGCAGTACACGGTCCGGGCCCTGTCCGGCATCCCCGAGGTCCAGCCGGGCGACGACCTCGCCAAGCTGATCGCCGCCGCCGAGCCGGCTCTGGCCGACGGGGACGTACTGCTCGTCACATCCAAGATCGTCTCCAAGGCGGAGGGCCGGGTCGTACAGGCGGCCGACCGGGAGGCGGCCATCGACGCCGAGACCGTCCGGGTCGTGGCCCGGCGCGGCGCGCTGCGCATCGTGGAGAACCGGCAGGGTCTGGTCATGGCCGCCGCCGGGGTGGACGCCTCCAACACCCCCGCCGGCACGGTGCTGTTGCTGCCCGAGGACCCGGACGCGTCCGCGCGGGCGATCCGCGCGGGCTTGCGGGAGGCCCTCGGCGTCGACGTGGGTGTCGTCGTCACCGACACCTTCGGGCGTCCCTGGCGCGCGGGGCTCACGGACGTGGCGATCGGCGCCGCCGGCGTGCGCGTGCTGGACGATCTGCGCGGGGGCACGGACGGGCACGGCAATCCCCTCAGCGCGACCGTCGTCGCCACGGCGGACGAGCTGGCCGCCGCCGGCGACCTGGTCAAGGGCAAGGCGACGGGCCTGCCGGTGGCCGTGGTGCGCGGACTGCCGCATGTCGTGGACGGCGAGGGCGCCGAGGGCGCCCGGGCGCTGGTGCGGACCGCGCGGGACGACATGTTCCGGCTCGGCACGTCCGAGGCGGTCCGGGAGGCGGTGACCCGGCGGCGTACGGTCCGGGCCTTCACGGACGAGCCGGTGGACCCCGGCGCGGTGCGGCGCGCAGTGGCGGCGGCGGTCACGGCACCGGCCCCGCACCACACCACGCCGTGGCGGTTCGTGCTGCTGGAGTCGGCGGAGTCCCGGACCCGGCTGCTGGACGCGATGCGCGACGCGTGGATCGCCGACCTGCGCCGGGACGGCAAGAGCGAGGAGTCCATCGCGAAACGGGTGCGCCGCGGGGACCTCCTGCGCAACGCGCCGTATCTGGTCGTGCCGTGCCTCGTCATGGACGGCTCGCACCACTACGGGGACGCGCGGCGGGACGGCGCCGAGCGGGAGATGTTCGTCGTCGCGATGGGCGCGGGCGTGCAGAACCTGCTGGTCGCGCTGGCCGGGGAGCGGCTGGGCTCGGCGTGGGTGTCCTCCACGATGTTCTGCCCGGACGTGGTGCGCGAGGTGCTCGCGCTGCCCGCGGACTGGGACCCGATGGGCGCGGTGGCGGTCGGGCATCCCGCCGAGGAGCCGAGACCGCGGCCCGAGCGGGACGCCAGCGGGTTCCTCGAAGTGCGGTGAGGTGCGGTGCAACGGCCCGGGCAGCGCCTAGGCTCATAGGACGGCACCGGCTCCCCTAGGACCCCATTCGTGGCAGGACGTTTCGCTCAGCGGCCCACGCGTACGACCGTGCGCGGCGGCCATGTCGGCGTGCCCACGGGTGCCGGTGCCGGGATACCGCGGCAGGTGACGGGGCCGGCGCGGGTACGGCGGTGGGTTCCCACGGGGCCGCTCGATCTCGGTCTGGTGCTCGGACCGTTGCGGCGCGGACCCGCCGACCCCACGTTCCGGGCCACCGCGGACGGATCCGTGTGGCGGGCCTGCCGTACGCCCGCCGGGCCGGGCACGCTGCGGGTGCGCGCGTACGGCGGTGAGGTGGTCGGCGAGGCGTGGGGGCCGGGGGCGGAGTGGCTGCTGGACCGGTTGCCCGAGTGGCTCGGCGCGTCCGATGAGCCGGAGGCGTTCGTGCCCCGGCACCGGGTGGTGGCGCTGGCGCGGCACCAGCGGCCGGGGCTGCGGCTGACGCGGACGGGACTGGTGCTGGAGTCCCTCATCCCGTCGGTGCTGGAGCAGAAGGTCACGACGGATGAGGCGTACCGGGCGTGGCGGCTGCTCGTGCGGCGGTTCGGGGAGCGGGCGCCGGGGCCGGCGGGGGCCGGGGAACGGCCGATGTCCGTGATGCCGGAGCCGCGGACCTGGGCGCTGATTCCCTCCTGGGAGTGGCACCGGGCCGGGGTCGACGACAAGCGGGCGTCGACGATCCTGCGGGCCGTGCGGGTCGCCGCGCGGCTGGAGCAGGCGGTGGGGATGCCGGCGGCTGAGGCGCAGACGCGGTTGGAGGTCGTGCCGGGGGTGGGGCCGTGGACGTCGGCGGAGGTGGTGCAGCGCAGTCATGGGGCGGCGGATGCGGTGACGGTGGGGGACCTGCATCTGCCGGGGATCGTGGGGTGGGCGTTGGCGGGGGACCGGGATGCCGACGATGCGCAGATGCTGCGCTTGCTGGAGCCGTATGCCGGGCAGCGGCATCGGGCGGTTCGGCTGATCTTGCTGAGTGGGCGGGTGCCGGGGCGGAGGGCGCCGAAGATGCCCCGGGTCGACATCGGGTTGCTTTGACGTGAGGGGTGCCGGGTGCTGTCGTCGGCCCCGGGTGGGCGGGTGACGGAGCGTCGGCCTGCCGGGCCGCCGTGAAGTCTTCCCACCGATGACAACCTGTCTCGGCTGGGGCGGAGCACGGCCACGACGGTCCGGTGGTCGCGGCCCGGGGGAAGCGGCTGACGGTGCCGGACTCCGAGAACTTGGCCTCACTCCGCGCTGACCACCTGCCCGTTGACCACCTGCACCCGACAGGGCCGGCCAAGTGGTCGATGTGCCATCTTCTGGTCCGGCAGGCCGGGTCACCGTCCCTCGATCGGGTCACGGTGATCGACGGCGCGGTGGCGTTCAGCGCGGCACCACCCAGCCCGGCACCCAGGTCCCGGCGGCGGCGTGGCCGCCGGCGGTGGCGGCGAGGTGGGCGCGGAGGGTGGCCAGCGCCGGGTGGGGGTTGTCGCGGTGCCACAGGAGCGAGTGCGGGTAGACGGGCGTCGGGTCGGTCACCGGGATGCGGCGCAGGCCGTGGCCGGCGGGCCAGACGAGGCGGGTCTGCTCGGTCGTGAAGGTGGCCAGGGCCGGGGTGTCGGCGACGGTGTCGAGGAGCGCGTCGGAGCCGAAGTTGGGGCCGGTCGCCTCGATGGTGAGGCCGAACTCGGCGGCGAGGTCGTCGTAGTAGGCGGCCCACTCGGTGCCGGGGACGAGGCCGGGCATCCAGATCCGGTGCCCGGCGAGCTGGGCGACGGTGACCGACCGGGCTCCCGCCAGCGCGTGGGCGGGGCCGGTGAGGAGCTGGTGCGGCTCGTCGAGCACCCGGACGGACTCGATGTCCTCGGGCAGGGGCCGGCCGGGCGCGGCGACGGCGCGGAAGGACGCGTCGATCGCCCCGGACCGGATGGCGGCGACGGCCGTCTCGACGTCGAACAGCATCACCACGTCGAGGTCGATCTCGGGGTGCGCGTGGTGGAAGCCGCGCATCAGGCCCGATGGCGCGACGCGCGAGGCGATGATGTCGACGCGCAGTGGACGGCGGCCGGTGCGCACGGACGCGACCGCGCGCTCGGCGACGCGCAGCAGCTCGCGTGCGTGGGGCAGGAACGCCTGCCCGTCGATGGTGAGCTCGGCGCCGCGCGGGGTGCGGGTGAACAGCCGCACCCCGAGGTCGCGCTCCAGCGCGGCGATGCGCTTGGAGACGGCCTGCTGGGTGATCGACAGGTCCGCGGCGGCTTTCTGGAACTGGCCCGCTTCCGCGACGGCGACGAAGGTACGCACTGCTTCGGGCTCCACGCCGAGCACCCTAGTGAACAACGGATGGTTGTGGATGGTCGGCAAGGAGGTTGTTTGACCCGCCGCCGTGCTGCTCGCTTAGCTCTCACTGGTCAACGTCAGTTTGTTCGGGTGGGACGTCTAGGGGCGTGCTGAGCATGGTGGGCAGGAGCCGGCTGGGCCGGCAGTTCGGCTGGCTGTGGGCGGCATACGCGGTGAGCGCCTACGGGTCCGGGCTGGGGTTCGGGGCGTTCCCGCTGATCGCCGTGCTGGCGTTGCACGCCGGCCCCGCTGAGGTGTCCGCGCTGTCCGCGGTGGGGCCTGCGGTGGGCGCGCTGATCGCGGTGCCACTCGCGCCGTGGGTGGAGTTCCGGCGCAAGCGCCCGGTGATGATCGCGATGGACCTGACCCGGTGTGCGGCCCTGGCGACGATCCCGGTCGCCTACGCCTTCGGGTGGCTCCGTTTCGTCCAGTTGCTCGGGGTCTCGGCCGTGGTCGCCGCAGCCAAGATCGCCTTCAACGCGGCCAGCGGCGCCTACCTCAAGGCTCTCGTCCGGCCGGATGACCTGCTCGTGGCCAACGCGCGGTTCGAGTCCACGAACTGGAGCTCCATCGCGGTCGGGCCGCCGCTGGGCGGGGCGGCGATCGGCCTGTTCGGGCCGGTCACCACCATGGTGGCCGACGCGCTCAGCTACCTGCTCTCCGCGCTGGGCATCACGGCGATCCGCGGCCGAGAAGAAGCGCCGCGACCCACCGGCAACGGCCCGGTCCGGGCGGGCGCGCTGCTCGACGGCTGGCGACACATCATGGGCCGTCCCGATCTGCGGGCGCTCTACCTCAACAACATGCTCGTCTCCGGTCTGATCATGGCCACCGAGCCGCTGCTGGCCGTGCTCCTCCTTCGCCAGCTCGCATTCCCACCCTGGCAGTACGGCCTCGCCTTCGCCGCCCCCTGCCTCGGCGGACTCGTCGGCTCCCGGCTGGCCCGGCGTGTCGTGGCCCGTTACGGCCGGCACAGGGTCTTCCGGACCGTCGGCACCCTGCGCGCCATCTGGCTGATCGGCCTGGCCTTCGTCCGTCCCGGTCTCGTCGGCCTCGTCACCGTGATGGCCGTCGAGCTGGCGATCATCGTCAACATGAGCCTGTACACCCCGGTGCTCGCCACCTACCGGCTCGAACACACCCCCAGGCATCTCGTCGCCCGCACCCTGTCGGCCTGGTCGATCGGCCAGCAGGCGTCCATCGCCGTCCTCACCGCGCTCGGCGGACTGCTCGCCGACGTCACCGGCCCACGTACCGCTCTCACGGTCGCGGGACTGCTCATCCTGACCACCCCGCTCCTGCTCCCCCGCCACGACCACTTGCCGCAGCACGAGCCGGAATGGGCCCGTAGCCACTCATGACACACCGCAACTCGGTGCTGCAGCCCGCAGGCCGGAGCCGATGGCCGTCGGCGGGGTTCGCAGCCGGCGGCCTTGTCACGCGACGACCTGGCACAGCGCTCAGCCGTCGCGCGTCACCGCGTCGGCTATGCGCAGCGTCATCCGCGTCTGGGTCTGGTCACGGTGCGTGGGGTTGAAGGAGTACACCACCCGGCGCTGCTGGCCGCGGGTGGAGAACATGCCGGAGTTGTAGCCGTAGCGCTCACCGGTCTTGCCCCACAGGGTCATGCCGTTCACCGTGGCCGTCTGCAGGCCCATGCTGTAGCGGGCCGGGCTGCCGTCCACCATGCGGACGTCGTCGGGGGGCAGCGTGAACATCTTGTCCAGGGTGGCTCGCGGCAGCAGGTCCCCCGAGAAGAGCGCGGTCATGAACCGTTCCAGATCCTGGCTGGTGGAGATCATCTCGCCTTCGCCCCACGCTTCCGACTGGTTGTAGACGGTGGCATCGCTCAGTGTGCCGTCGGCCAGCGCCAGGTAGCCGTGGACGTGCGGGCCGTGGATGCGGGGGTCGTTACCCGGCACCGACGTGGCGTGGAGGCCCAGGGGGCGCAGGATGCGCTTGCTGATCTCCGTGCCGTAGGACTGGCCCGTCACCTTCTCGACGAGCAGGGCGGCCAGCACGTAGTTGATACCGCGGTACTCCTGCCGGGTGCCCGGTGCGAACTTCATGGGGCCGTGGCTGACCTCGGCCACCAACCGCTGCGGCGTCCACTGGTCGTAACGGTGCTGGAGCACCTTCTCGGGCGTGCTCACGTCCGGCAGGTCCGGGCCGCTCTCGTCGGGCAGCCCGCTGGTGTGGTTGAGGAGCTGTCCCACGGTGATCGGCGGATACTCGGCAGGCAGGACGCCGGGCAGATAGCGCTGCACCGGCGCGTTCAGGTCCACTCTGCCCTCGGCCGACAGCTGCAGCACGACCGTGGCGACGAAGACCTTGGTGATGCTGCCGATGCGGAACTTGTCGTCGGCGCTCACCTTGCGGCCCGTTCGCAGGTCGGCCACGCCGGAGGTGCCGTACCAGCGGCCCGAGGCACCGCTGACGCGGATCTGCGCCGCGGTGGCCTGCGGGTCGTCGAGGACGGCGACGGCGGCCCGGAGGGCCCGGATGTCCAGCTTGGGGGCCGTCTCCCGGCCGGCGTGGGCAGGCGCGGGCGCCGCCACGGCGGCACCGGCCGGCAGGGCACCCGTCACGAGGAGCGCCCCGGCCAGGGCTCCGCCGAGCAGGGCGCGGCGGGACGGGGCGAGCACACGGCGCGGTGCGGCGGGAGCCGAGGGCGCGAAGGACTCCGGCGCGGAGGAAGCGGAGGAGGCGGAGGAGGCCGAGTCGGCTGAATAGGCGGAGAAGAACGTCATGCGGACCATGCTTCCGACCCGGCCGCCCCCGGCCATCAGGGAGAAACCCCACCCTGCCCTGACCCGACCCTGATGCTCCGTCAGGGACGTGGGCGGGTGCGTGACTCATCGGGCGGGTGCAGTTCCCCGGGGGCGCGGAGAACCGCGCGTGCGGCCACGGCGTGCCCGCGGGTGAGGGCCTGTCAGACTCCGCCCCTCGGCCATGACTCCGCCCCTCGGCCATGACTCCGCCCCTCGGCCGTGGGGGTGCCCCGGGTGAACCGCGTTGCGGCTACTGGTCCGAAGAGAAGCGGAGCGCCCCCGCTGGGATGCGGGCGTCGCACCACACGCGCACTCCCTCGCGGAGCTCGTTGTCGGGACCGACGATCGCACCGTCGCCGACGACCGTGCCGGTGAGCACGGTGCGTTCGCCCACCCGGGCCCGGGTGCCGATGAGGGAGTCGGTGATGACCGCGCCGGGTTCGATGACGGCGCCGGGGAGGATGGTGGAACCGAAGACACGGGCTCCCTCGGCGACGAACGCGCCCTCGCCGACCACGGTGCCGCCGGTCAGCTTCGCGCCCGGCGCCACCGTGGCCGTGGGCAGGACCAGGCGGTCGCCGCAGCGGCCGGGGACCGCCGGGGAAGGCGCGCGGCCCAGGACCAGGTCGGCCGAGCCGCGGACGAAGGCCGCCGGGGTGCCGAGGTCCAGCCAGTACGTGGAGTCGACCATGCCCTGGAGGTGGGCGCCCGCCGAGAGGAGGTCGGGGAACGTCTCGCGTTCCACCGAGACCGGGCGGCCCAGCGGAATCGTGTCGATGACCGAGCGGCGGAAGACGTACGCCCCCGCGTTGATCTGGTCGGTGACGATCTCCTCGGGTGTCTGCGGCTTCTCCAGGAAGGCCAGCACCCGGCCGGAGGAGTCCGTGGGGACCAGGCCGTAGGCCCTCGGGTCCGTCACCTTCGTCAGGTGCAGGGAGACGTCGGCGGACGTCGACTCGTGCGTGTCCACCAGAGCCTTGATGTCCAGGCCCGTCAGGATGTCGCCGTTGAAGATCAGCACCGGGTCGTCGGGTCCGGAGTGCAGGCGGGAGGCGACGTTGCGGATGGCGCCGCCCGTGCCGAGGGGTTCCTCCTCGGTCACGTACTCGATGTGCAGACCGAGCGCGGAGCCGTCGCCGAAGTACGGCTCGAAGACCTCTGCCAGATAGCTGGTGGCGAGGACGATGTGGTCCACGCCCGCCGCCTTGGCGCGCGCCAGCTGGTGCGTGAGGAACGGCACCCCGGCGGCCGGGACCATGGGCTTGGGCGTGTGCACCGTGAGCGGACGCAGCCGGGTGCCTTTGCCGCCGACCAGGAGGATCGCTTCTGTCACCTGTCGTCTCTGCTTCCTGCCGGGACCGGCCGAACTGCTCGCTCTACTCGTTTCGGCCGGTCAGTGTATGCAGACCGTAGCGGCGGCGCCCTTGACGACCACGCGTTTCCCCCCGAGACCGGTATGAGAACGGTGTGAGACCGGCGGGCCCCCCGAGACGGCTCCGAACGTGCTCCCCGGCCGCATCAGCGCCCCTGGTAGTGCGCCGCGCTGGACCGGGCCTTGCCGAGCTTGGCATACAGCCGCTTGCCGGGGCACTCGGTGGCGTATCCGTCCCGATGACCGGAGATCACGTTCAGTCGTACCTTCTTACCTTTGCGGTAGAGGTTGCCACCGGCCGACGTGAGATATGTCTTGCCACGCGGATTGACCCCGTAGAGCCCAAGCTTCCACGCGGTGAGCCGGGCGACGGCCGTCACCGCGGCCTTCGACGGCTTCGTGGAGCCGTACGTGCCGATCACGCCGATGCCCATGGTGTCGGTGTTGAAGCCGGCGGTGTGCGCGCCGAGGACCGCCTTCGCCGCGCCGCCGGCCCGGCCCTCGTAGATGGTTCCGCACTTGTCGACGAGGAAGTTGTAGCCCATGTCCCGCCAGCCCATGCTCGTGACGTGGTAGCGGTAGATACCGCGGATGACGGAGGGGGACTGGGAGCAGGTGTACGTGTTGCCCGAGGCCGTGTGGTGCACGAAGGCCGCCTTGATCTTCTTGGCGTAGGCGAACCCGCGTTGGCGCAGTGACTCGTCCGCGCCCCAGCCGCGGCGCGTGACGATCCGCGGGCGCGGCCCGATGTGCGGCTTGCCCCGCACCGGCCCCTGGAGGCGGGTGAGTTCCCGCTCGGTGGCCTGCTTGCCCAGCGCCGGGATCTGCAGGGCGCCGAAGCCGGTGATGTCGGTGTTGGCGGCCGAGGCCTCCCGTGCCGCGGTCGTGTGCAGGCCGGTGTGCGGCGCGTCGGCCGGCGCGCCCGCGTGCGGCGCCTCGTCGCCGGGGTCGACGAGTTCCAGACGCAGCCCCGACGGCAGCGGCGGACGCGACGCCCGCGGCGGACGCGGCCCGCCCGTACGGCCGCCCCGCGCGTCCGTACGGCCGCCCCGCGCGCCCGTGCCGTCGGCGCGGACCCGTACGTCCACGCCGTCCGCGTCGCCCACCCACAGCGGTGCGGTCGCCCCGCGCACCCGCCGCGCGTCCCGTTCCGCCGTGCCCGGGTCGGCGCCGTGGTCGGCGTGGTGCGTGTCGAGGTCCTGCCAGCCGGACCACTGCCCCGTCGCGGCCGACCGGGTCCGCACCCGGACCCGGCCGCGCAGTTCACTGCCCGGGTCGCGCCAGACGACCCCGACGAGGGAGAAGTGCTCGCCTTCGGGCCGGTACAGCCCCTGTTCCGGGGCGGTGCCGAGGACACGCTCGTCGGAGAGCGGGACGAGCGGCAGCGAACGGGTGTTTCCGGGGATCGCGGGATCGGCGGCGCTCCGGGTGACGGCAGCGGGTGCGGGCGCGGCGGACACGGGCGGGGGCAGCGCGAGTGCGAGGGCCGCGGCGCAGGGCACGCCGATCGAGCAGACGGCGATCGACGGTGCGCCGGCGGACGGTGCGCCGATGGGCGAAGTCAGGAATCCACGCATGCGTACGATCTTGAACATAGTCATACAAATATGTCCAACGGCGAACTGACGGGCCGTCGGCGACCGTTCCGCCGAACCGGTGCCCCCACCGCACGCTGCGGGCGTCCGCCCGCGCGTACCCTTTCCCGGGTGAACGCCACCGATCGCACCCCTGCCGACCTGCTGGATTCCGCGCTCGCCGCGGACCCCGGCCGCCCGCTGGTGACCTTCTACGACGACGCCACGGGCGAACGCGTCGAGTTGTCCGTGGCCACCTTCGCCAATTGGGTGGCCAAGACCGCGAATCTCCTGCAGGGCGATCTCTGCGCCACGCCCGGTGACCGGGTCGCGCTGCTGCTGCCCGCGCACTGGCAGACGGCGGTGTGGCTGCTGGCCTGTTCGTCGGTGGGTGCGGTCGCGGACCTCGGCGGGGATCCGGCCGCCGCGGATGTCGTCGTCAGCGGGCCCGACGCGCTGGACGCGGCGCGGGCGTGTCGCGGGGAGCGGGTGGCCCTCGCGCTGCGGCCGCTGGGCGGGCGGTTCCCTCAGCCTCCCGCGGGGTTCGCCGACTACGCCGTGGAAGTGCCGGGGCAGGGCGACCGGTTCGCGCCGTTCGCTCCGGTGGACGCGGAGGAGGCCGCGCTGATCGTCGCCGGGCGGGAGTTCAGCGGGGCGGAGGTCGTCGAGCGGGCCCTGGCGGAGGCGCCTGCGCTGGGTCTGACGGGGCCGGGGTCGAGGTTGCTGTCGGGGCTGTCGTACGACACGTGGGAGGGGGTCAGCGCGGGGCTGTACTCGCCGTTGGCCGTCGGGGGGTCCGTGGTGTTGTGCCGGCACCTGGAGCGGCTGGATGAGGATGCGCTTGCCGAGCGGGTCGAGAGTGAGCGGGTGACCGCGGTACGCCGCTGACAGGGGGCGCTTCGCCCGTACGGCGGGTGCGGCGTCGCCGGGGTTTCCCGCGCCCGCACGGCGGAGCCGCACATCGGTACGGCCCCGCGCCCCTCAGCGGTACCGCCGTCCCCCGACTGGAGTAGTACAGGGCGCTTCCCTCCCCCTCCCCCTCCATCGTCGTAAGAGCAGGACACGACGCTCGTACGCCATGAGGGGGTGCCCCGGCCGTGACCGACTCCGCTCGCAGGGTTTCCGGGCGCGGTCCGCGGGCCTCGGCCGCCGGGGACGGGGTGCGGCGGCGTCGGCGGTGGGTGAAGGGGGCGGCGGTCGGGCTCTTCCTGCTCGTCGCGGCCGCCGCGGGGACCGGCTGGGCCGTCTACGCCAAGCTCAGTGCGAACATCACCCCGGACGAGGCGGCCGCCCGCGAACTGGCCCGCTACGAGCGGGAGCGGCCCACCGCGCTGGTGCGGGGCGCGCAGAACATCCTGCTGATCGGGTCCGACACGCGGGCCGGGGACGGGAACTCCGCGTACGGCCGGGATCTGGGCAGCGAGCGGTCGGACACGACGATCCTGCTGCACCTGGCCGCCGACCGGCGCAGCGCCACCGCCGTGTCGCTGCCGAGGGATCTGATGGTGGACATCCCCGGCTGCCGGCAGTCGGACGGCAGCCGCAGCCTGCCGGTGTTCGCGATGTTCAACCACGCCTTCCAGGTGGGGGGTTCGGCGTGCACGATCCGGACGGTCGAGAAGCTGACGGACATCCGGATCGACCATCACATGGTCGTGGACTTCCGCGGTTTCAAGGAGATGGTGGACGCCGTCGACGGGGTGCAGGTCTGCCTGAAGGAACCCATCGACGACAGTGCGGCCAAGCTGAGGCTGCCCGCGGGGAAGGTCGTCCTCGACGGGGAGCAGGCGCTCGGGTATGTGCGGGCCCGCAAGTCGCTCGGCGACGGCAGCGACACCGAGCGGATGGAACGCCAGCAGCGGTTCCTCGGCGCGCTCGTCGACAAGATGCAGAGCAACGACGTCCTGCTGAACCCGGTGAAGCTGTATCCGGTGCTGGACGCGGCGACCTCCTCGCTGACCACCGATCCGGAACTGGCCAGTCTGCGCGGCTTGTACCAGTTGGTGCGCGGACTGCGCGACATCCCCACCGAACGGGTGCAGTTCCTGACCGTACCGAGGGAGTCGTACGTCTACGACGCCAACCGTGACCAACTCGTGGAGCCGGAAGCCGAGAAGCTGTTCGCGCGGCTGCGGTCCGACCAGCCCGTGACGGTGGCCCGGAACACGCCTCGGGACGCCTCGGGGGCGGACGGCAAGAGCGACCCCTCGCCCGTGCCCACGTTCCAGGGGAACACCGCCGCCGAACACAGCTGCGAGTAATGCGCACATCAAGACACCGAACCTCCATCCAGGAAATGCGCCGGATTGCCCAGTTGTAGGAAGGTGGAATTTGTCATCGGCGTCGCTCGACGCTGAACTGGGCGGATAGGGTGAGCGACCCGGTGCACCTGGCCGCGAGGTCCGTCCTGGGGTCGTGCACTGTTTCACCGAGACCCGAGCGCCTTTGGGGGGAAGGCGCCGCGTGGCCCCGACGGAGGATTCGGACAACCGTGGACGCGCAAGGCCGTGGGCGGGCGGACAACATCGACCCCGCAGACCAGTGGGTGCTCAATCCGAACACCGGCGAATACGAACTGCGACTGAGTCCTTCCGCACCGCAGTCGTCGGTCCCCAGTCCCCGCAGACCCGCTCCCGGTGACAACGCGCGTGCGCCGCGCCGCCGTCACGACGCGGCGCCCGGCGCCAGCCGTCAGACGCGCCAGGCGCGCGGCGGTGACGTACCGCCGCCGCGCTCGGCCCGGCGCCGGGGCGGCGAGCCGGAGACGCCGCAGGGGCGGCGGGCGGCCCGGCGGCCGGTGAAGAAGAAGTCCAAGGCGAAGAAGGTGCTGGCGTGGACCGCCGGCAGCACGGCGTTCGTGCTGGTCGCCATCGGCACCGCCGGCTACCTGTATCTCAAGCACCTCGAGGGCAACGTCACCACGACGGACGTCGGCAGCGCGGCCAAGAACGGCTTCAGCAAGGACGACGCCTTCAACATCCTGATCATCGGCACCGACAAACGCACCGGCAAGGGCAACGAGGGCTACGGCGACAAGGGCAGCGTCGGGCACGCCGACACCAACATCCTGCTGCACGTCTCCAAGGACCGGACGAACGCGACCGCGCTCAGCATTCCGCGAGACCTGATGGTGAACGTGCCGGACTGCCCGACCAAGCAGCCCGACGACTCGACCAAGGTCATCCCCGGCACGGACGACGTGCGCTTCAACACCAGCCTGGGCCAGGACGGACGCGACCCCGGCTGCACCATGCGCACCGTGCAGGAAGTCACCGGGATCGTGCCGGACCACTTCATGATGGTGGACTTCAACGCGGTGAAGACGCTGACGACGGCGGTCGGCGGCGTGGACGTGTGCCTCGCCCACGCGGTGAACGACAAGGACTCGCACCTGAACCTGCCCGCCGGCGAGCACAAGATCGAGGGCGAGCAGGCCCTGGCCTTCGTCCGGACCCGGCACAGCTGGGGCAACCAGGGCGACCTGGACCGCATCAAGGTGCAGCAGCAGTTCATGGCCTCGCTGATGCGCAAGATGTCCTCCGGCAACACGCTGACCAACCCGGCCAAGCTGCTCGACCTCGCCGAGGCCGCCACGAAGGCGCTGACCGTCGACAAGGGCATCGGCTCCGTGAGCACGCTCAAGGACATCGCGCTGGAGCTGAAGAAGGTGCCGCCGAAGAACATCTCGTTCGTGACGGTGCCGGTGATCGACAACCCGGCCGACGGCGTCGTCCACAAGACCGTCATCGTCAACCAGACCACCGCCCCCCAGGTCTTCGACGCCATCAAGAACGACGTCTCCTTCACCGAGGTGAAGAAGAAGCAGAAGGCGGAGAAGGACGCGCAGGCCGCGCGCCTCAAGGGCAGCCGGTCCGCCCCCTCCGACGTCCGGGTGCGGATCCTCAACGGCGGTGCCGACGCCGGCAGCGCGCAGGAGACCCTGTCCTGGCTGCAGACCAAGGAGGGCGTGCTCAAGTCCGAGAACGCGGGCAACGCGCCGGCACCGCTGGGCAGCACCACCCTCGAGTACGCGCCCGACCAGGCCGCCCAGGCAAGGGAGTTGGCCCACCTCATGGGCCTGCCCGGTGCCGCGCTCAAGCCCGGCAGGAGCGTGACCAACTCCCAGGGCCTGCCGGCGATGACGCTGACCCTGGGCAAGGACTTCAAGGGTGCGGGAGTCTCCCTCAGCGCTCCGTCGAAGGCGCCGGACGTCGACAAGTCCACGGCAGACAAGGTGAAGTGCGCCTCGTAGGTAACCCAACGGGTCCGTCGTGCGTCTAACTGGGCGCGGGACGGACCCGTTGCAGGGCGCAAGGGTGGGGAGGGCAGGAAGTTTGGCGCAGAGCGATGTGCGCGGGCAGGATCCTGCGGTCGACGACACGATGTCGCTCGTACCGCAGACCCGGAAGACAGCTGAGGGGTCCGGCCGGCACGACGGGGGGCGGCGCAGAGGAGATTCCCGGCCCGAGCGGCCACGGCGCAGACGGCGCGCCCTGCGCTGGTCGGCGACCGTGCTGGCGGTGGTGATACTGGGCACGGCGGGCGCCGGATACCTGTACTACCAGCACCTGAACGCGAACATCCGCAAGGGTGAGCGCAGCAGCGCCGACGACTCCAAGGCGTACAAGACGCCGGCGAACGCGGCCGGACAGACGCCGATGAACATCCTGCTGATCGGCTCCGACAGCCGCAACACGCCACAGGACCTGAAGCTCGGCGGACACCGGCAGAGCGTCGGCGCGCCTCCGCTGGCCGACGTGCAGATGCTCATCCACCTGTCCGCGGACCGCAAGAGCGCCGCCATGGTGAGCATCCCCCGCGACACCCGCGTGCACATCCCCAAGTGCACGGACCCCAAGACCGGTAAGAAGTACCCGGAGACCGACGACATCATCAACACCACCCTCGCCCGGGGCGGGGCCGGCTGCACGCTGGCCACCTGGGAGAGCCTCACCGGGGTCTACATCGACCACTGGATGATGATCGACTTCGCGGGTGTGGTGAACATGGCGGACGCCATCGGGGGCGTCGAGGTCTGTGTGAAGCAGAACGTCTGGGACCACCCGACGCAGGCCCAGCCCGGCGGCTCCGGGCTGAAGCTGAAGGCCGGGACCCAGAAGGTCTACGGCGAGCAGGCCCTGCAGTGGCTGCGCACCCGGCACGCCTGGGGCAGCGACCTGATGCGGGCCCGCGCCCAGCACATGTACCTGAACTCGATGGTCCGTTCCCTGAAGCACCAGAACGTCTTCACGGACAGCGGGCGGCTGATGGACCTGGCCGAGGCGGCCACCAAGTCGCTCCAGGTCTCCGAGGAGATCGGCTCGGTCAAGAAGCTGTACGACCTGGCCATGGAGCTGAAGTCGGTGCCGACGAACCGCATCACGTCGATGACGATGCCCCACGTCGAGGACTCGCACAACAGCGAGCACGTCGTGCCGGACGGGACCAACGCCGACAAGGTGTGGGAGATGCTGCGCGACGACGTGCCGTTCGACAAGAACGGCAAGGCGTCGGCCACGAAGCAGGTCGCGAACAAGACCCCGGCGGCCAAGTCGCCCTCCACGGACCCGGGTCGGCTGGGGGTGCTGGTGCGCAACGCCACCCAGACCTCCACCCAGACGGCGGTCGGCGGCCGGGCCAGCGACATCAGCCGGGTGCTGGCGCAGAAGGGCTACACCCGCGCGACGGCCGACACCTCGCAAACGCTGTCCGAGCAGAGCACGCTCGTGCAGTACCCGAGCGCGGACCTGCAGGGTGACGCGCAGGCCGTGGCCAAGGCGCTCGGCATCCCGATGAGCGCGGTGAAGCAGTCGACCGCCGTCTCCGGGGTCACGGTCGTCGTCGGCGCGGACTGGCGCACCGGCCCCGGCTACCCCCAGCAGTCCAAGCCGAAGGCCGGGGACATGCCGGGCAACACCGACTCGATCAACGGTGCGGACACCAGCACGTGCATGGACGTGTACAGGCCCTACCAGTGGTGACCGGTGTCGGGGCCCCAGAACGGGGCCCCGACGGATGATCAGGCGCTGAGGACCGCCGGCCGCCGTGCCGCGATGACCTTCCTGGCCAGCGACTTCGGGCTGGTCAGGAAGCCCCAGCCCCACGACATGTGCATGGTGGCCAGGGCCACCGGGATCTGCAGCCGGGCCTTCAGGGGCAGCCCCCGGCCCGCCGGGACCGAGCCCGCGGCGATCGCCGCCAGATAGCCGGCGGGGACGACGAAGCCCCACGGGGTGAGCGCCGCACCGGCCACGATTCCCGCGGCGATCGCGCACACCGCCGCCGGCGGGGCCAGGTAGCGCAGGTTGATCGACCCGGAGTGGTAGCGGGCGACGACGTGCCGCCAGCGGCCGTAGTCCTTGTACTGCTTGGCGAGCGCACGCACGCTCGGCCGCGGCCGGTACGACACCTTCAGTTCGGGCGAGAACCAGATCAGTCCGCCCGCCTCACGGATGCGGAAGTTCAGCTCCCAGTCCTGGGCGCGGATGAACTCCTCGTTGTATCCGCCCTGCTGTTCCAGGGCCTCGCGGCGGAAGACGCCGAGGTAGACGGTCTCGGCGGGGGCCGCCTCACCGCCGGTGTGGAAGGCGGCGTTGCCGACACCGATCCTGGAGGTCATCGCGGCGGCGACCGCGTGCTCCCAGTCGTTCTCGCCCTCGGCGTGCATGATGCCGCCGACGTTCTGCGCGCCGGTCTCCTCCAGGAGCCGCACGGCGGTGGCGATGTAGTCCGGCGAGAGCATGCCGTGGCCGTCCACGCGCACCACGATCGGATGCCGGGAGGCCTTGATCGCCGCGTTCAGCGCGGCGGGGGTGCGGCCGGTCGGGTTCGGGACGGTGTGCACGCGCTTGCTCGCGCTGGACGCGGTCTCGGCGACCAGCTCGGCGGCGATCTCGTCCGTGCGGTCCGTGGAGGGACCGAGGGCGATGACGACCTCCATCTCACCGGCGTACTCCTGCGCGAGGATCGCCTGGACGGCCGCGCGCAGATGCCGCTCCTCGTTGAGGACGGGCATGATCACGGAAACAGCGGGGAGCTGCACGTCGGGCTTGGCGTTCATAGGGGCCTCACGTTACCGCGAACGGGGGACACCGGTGCGCGCCGCAGGGGCGTAAGACCGGGCTGGAGATCGTATCGGCCTACGGTGCTCACGGATCCCACGTACGGCCTCGTCCGGAGGTGTCCCCTTTGGCCAGCCCGCCTCGGTCCCCTGCGCGTCCGCAGCGCCGACCGCAGCCGTCCCGCCGTGTGCCGCGTCCGCCCGAGCGGCCCGTGCGGTCCGTCCGGCCGCCCCGGCCGCGGCCCCGCTGGGCCATGCGGGCGGTGACCACGCTGTCGGTCGTGGTGCTCGCCTCCGCCGGGATCGGGCACGCGGTCATGAGCAGCCTGGACGCGGGCATCGCCCGGGTCGACGCCTTCAAGGACATGAAGAACCGGCCGCGCGCGGGCCACGGCACGAACGTGCTGCTGGTCGGCACCGACGGCCGCGACCGGATCACCGAGCAGGACCGGCGGGCGTACCGGCTGGGCGGGGCGCCCTGCCACTGCACCGACACGATGATGATCGTGCACATCTCGGAGAACCGGGACCGGGCCACCGTGGTGAGCCTGCCCCGCGACTCCTACGCCGAGGTGCCCGCGCACACCGACCCGGCCACCGGACTGCAGCACGGACCGCACCCGATCAGGCTCAACGCGGCCTACGCCGAGGGCGGCCCGCAGCTGACCGTGCGCACGGTGGAGAACATGACCCATGTGAAGATCGACCACTATCTGGAGGTCGACTTCGCCAGCTTCATGAAGACCGTGGACGTCCTCGGCGGCGTCCCCGTGTGTACGACGACACCGCTGAAGGACTCCTACACCGGCCTGGACCTCGCCCCCGGCACCCACACCCTCATGGGCGGCCAGGCCCTGCAGTACGTGCGGGCCCGGCACATCGACGGGGCGAGCGACCTGGGCCGGATGAAGCGGCAGCAGCAGTTCCTGGCCGAGCTGATCGACAGGGCCACCTCCTCCGGGGTGCTGCTGAACCCGATGCGGTTCAGGGACGTGACCCGGGCTGTGCTCGGCTCGGTCCGCGCCGACGTGGGCTTCGGCACCGACGAGCTGCTCGACCTCGGCCGGGCCATGCGGAACTTCTCCCCGTCCTCCTCCGAGTTCACCACCGTGCCCATCGGGCAGATGAACTACCCGGTCAAGGGCGTCGGCTCGACCCTGAAGTGGGACGAGGCCAGGACGGCCCGGCTCTTCGCGTCCCTGCGCGACGACAAGCCGCTCACCGCGGACCGCCCGCAGCACGGCCCGGCACCGGCCACACCGGTGGAGGTGGATCCGCGGCAGATCCGGGTCCTGGTGGCGAACGGCACCGGCACGGCCGGCCTGGCGAAACGGGCCGACGCGGCGCTCGCGGCGACCGGCTTCGCCACGACGCACCAGCCGGTGGACGCCCCCGCCCACGTGCCGCGCACGGTCATCTCCTACGACCCCCGCTGGGACCGCTCCGCCCGCTCCCTGGCCGCCGCCCTGCCCGGCGCCGAGCTGCGCCCGGTACCGGGCCAGGGGCCGCTGCTGAAGGTGATCGCCGGGACCGACTTCAAGGACGTGCGCAAGGTCCGCTTCGACGACCCGCAGCAGCCGCAGCAGAACGTGGTGCGCGGCAACGAGGTGGTGTGCTCCGGCGGCTAGCCGACGAGGCGCACCCGCCCCGCCCGGCTCAGGAGGGGGCACCTGACCTGGTCGGCTCAGGAAGCAAGTTGGTCAGTCCTCGAAACCCTCCGCGACCCTCTTCTCGCGCAGCTCGCGGATCGCGCGGCGGCGGGCCAGACGGTGGGTGCGGCGGATCTGGGCCTCCTGGTAGCGGCGGCGGTCACGGTCGGTCTCCGGGAGCACCGGCGGCACCCGGCGCGGCTTGCCGTCGGCGTCGACGGCGGCGAAGACCAGATAGGCGGAGCCGACCTGGGTGGGCGGGGCCGACTCGTTCCAGCGCTCGGCGAGGACGCGCACACCGACCTCCATGGAGGTCCGGCCGGTCCAGTTCACCTGGGCCTTCACATGGACCAGATCACCGACGCGGACCGGCTCCAGGAAGGCCATCTCGTCCATGGACGCGGTGACGGCGGGGCCGCCGGAGTGCCGGCCGGCCACGGCGCCCGCCGCGTCGTCGACCAGCTTCATGATCACACCGCCGTGCACCGTCCCCAGCAGGTTGGTGTCGTTGTGGGTCATGATGTGGCTGAGCGTGGTGCGCGAGGCGGAGGTCGGCTTGCCGGGGATGCCCGGTTCGATGTCCGGATCCGCGTCCGTGGCCTGGTCTGTCATGCCCTCCACCTTATGCCGAAGCGACATTCGCGGAATTTGTGTCAGCTTCGCAACAGCGCCGCTCTTATTTTCCGACAGCCCTTGTACGGCCCATGGCGGTGCCCTGCACACTGGGGCGCATGAATGACTGGCCCGAGGCATGGTCCGACGACAACCGCGGCCCGCGGTACGGACGCGGCAGTGGCGGCGCGCAGCCGGAGAGCGCCCGCGTGATGCGTCAGGTGCGGCGCGGCCCGGGGGTACCGCCCGGGCAGCGCTCGTACGGCGACCCCGGCCCGTCGGCGCCGCCGTACGGGGCCGGTGTCCCGCAGCAGCCGTCGTACGTGGACGGCCGGGGATACGACGAGGGCGCCGGCAACGGTGACTACGACAGCGGTTACAACACCGGCCAGGTCTACGGCGGCGGGCGCCGCGGCGGCGGCTTCGTACCCAACGACAACGACCCGGACCCGGAGCTCGGCCGGTACCGCCCGCGCCCGAACTGGCGCCGCCGGATCAAGTGGACCACGATCACCCTGGCGACCGTGCTGGTCGTCACCTCGGTCGCGACCTACTTCTGGGCCGACTCCAAGCTGCGCCGCGAGGTCGACCTGTCCACGGTCATCGACCGGCCCGCCTCGGGCTCCGGCACGAACTACCTGATCGTCGGCTCGGACAGCCGTGAGGGCATGTCCAAGGCGGACGAGAAGAAGCTGCACACCGGCGGCGCCGAGGGCAAGCGCACCGACTCGATGATGATCCTGCACGTCGGCGACAACGGCGACACGCTGGTCTCGCTGCCGCGCGACTCGAACGTGACCGTCCCGTCGTTCAAGGGGACGTCCGGGAAGACCTACCCCGCCACGGGCCGGCAGGAGAAGCTCAACGCGACCTACGCCGAGGACGGCCCGACCCTGCTGGTCCGCACGGTCGAGGCCAACACCGGCCTGCACATCGACCACTACGTGGAGATCGGCTTCCAGGGCTTCGCCAACATCGTGGACGCGGTGGGCGGTGTCGAGATCGATATCGACAAGGGCTTCAAGGACAAGTGGTCCGGCGCCGACTTCAAGGCCGGCAAGCAGACCCTGAACGGCCAGCAGGCCCTCGCCTTCGTCCGCACCCGGCACGCCTTCGCCGCCTCCGACCTGCAGCGCACCAAGAACCAGCAGAAGTTCCTGTCGGCACTGGCCCACCAGGTGGCCACGCCGTCCACGGTGCTCAACCCCTTCAAGTTCTACCCGGTCATGGGCTCGGGCCTGGACTCCCTGATCGTCGACAAGGACATGTCCCTGTGGGACCTGGCCTCGATGTTCTGGGCGATGAAGGGCGTCCAGGGCGGTGACGGCACGTCGCTGAACATGCCGATCTCCGGTTCCGTCGGCGGCAACCTGGTCTGGGACAAGGCGAAGGTGAAGACGCTCGTGGACGAACTGAACAACGACCAGAAGATCACCGTCTCCGGCAACTGACGGTCATCGCCGTACGACGGTCGGGGCACCCGCGCGGGTGCCCCGACCGCGTTCAGGCGTGGGTCACATCTTGGCGCCCGCCATGGCGCGGCACATCTCCGCCGAGCGGCGACACGCCTCCGCACAGCGCATCATCTGCGGGTCGTCCGGCATCGCCATACACGCCTCGGCGCACATCTCGCACGCCTTGGCGCACATCGCGCACATCTCGCCCGACATGGGCGAGCGGCGCATCATCATGTCGGCGCACATACGGGTCGTCTCGGAACAGTCCATGAGCGCGCGCATGATCTGCATCTGGGCCTGGCCGCCCATCTGCATGCAGGAACTCATGGTCTCCTCGCACATGGTGTGCGCGGCCATGCAGGCGTTGACGCAGTCCTGCATCTGCTGGGTCATGGGCGTCATCGTTCCGGGCTGGGTCATGGCTCCTCCTCGGAGGCGGGGACCCGGGACGGGTCCCGTGTGCTTCCGTCCTACGTCCCCACGCCCCGCCCCGCATGTGACCGACCGGTCGGCAGGTGCGTCCCGGGCAGCGGAAAGGCGCCCCGCAGGGCGCCTTCCGAAGCCATCCAAAGGCCCCTCCCGGGCCGTTACGCCAGGTTGCGGGCCATCACGATCCGCTGAACCTGGTTCGTGCTCGTAAATCTGGGTGCTTTACAGGTCACACGGCCCTGACCTGCATGAACAGCCCTCTCAGAGGAGGGCTCCCCAGCATTTCCCCATGATCGTCAACAGTCTGCGCAGGTCACCCCAGCCGCCTTGAAGCCGAGCCTGAGACGGCAGCAGACGAGCAGGCTTGGAGGGCGTCACGCGGTTTCCCGTTCCGTCAACCGTGATCGCTTGACCCACACGCCCGGCCTTCGGGAGCATCACTCCAGACGCGAGGCACTGACAGCGGCATGGGAGGGGAACCCGGACCATGAAGGTCACCAAGCTGGTCAGCACGTGCGACATCAAGGACTGCCCGACGATCTACGCGACGGATCGCGGCACCTTCTTGGTGCAGGGTGAGACGCCAACGGACCACGGGCTTCAGATTCCCTCATGAAACCCTGGTCGAGATTCCGATGGAACTGCTCCAGAAGGCCATCCGTGACAAGCTCATCTAAGACCCTCGGCGACCTCTTCGACTCCTTCCAGCGTGAGGCTTTCCGTCTGGAAATCCTGAACGACTACAGCAAGTCCGGGAACGTCGACGCGTATCACGCCTACTTGGCCGGGGAGCCGCAGCCGGAGGACTACAACGCCGGGTGGGTGGAAGAACTCCGCTCGCATATCGGGAACGGTAAGCGGGTCTATCGGGTTCACATTCTGTCGCGCCCACTCACGGACTATCTTTTGTTCGAACTCGGGTGGGGCTACCGGAAGAACATGACCGGAGGTGAAGAGTTCTTCATCCTCGACGTCACCGAGGAACCCAATCCCCTGGCCGGCGTGCCGGACTTCTGGTGCTTCGATTCCGAGTCCGTGGCCGTGATGAACTACGACGAGGCGGGAAAGTACCTGGGCTCGGAAGTACTGGAGCCGGAACATGTGGCAAAGTTCACCAGGTACCGCGACATGGCACTCGCCCACGCGGAGCCATTTACCGAATGGTGGGCCAAGTACGGGGCGTGAACAGAGCACAGCTGGGGGCCGCGCTGCGAGCGCTGCGAATGGCATCTGGAAAAGAAGCCAAGGCAGTGGCCCGCAGCGCCCTCATGTCTCCGTCCAAGCTGTCCAAGATCGAGAATGCCAAGCTCGCACCGAGCGCCACGGATGTTGAACGCATCCTGACCGCCATCGGCGTCTCGGATGCAGTCAAGGCCGAGTACACGGAGGCCGCCCGCGCATCCGCGACCGAAGCGACAGCGTGGCGGCTGCTGAAGCGCATCGGCGTCCACAAGGGGCAGCAAGCCGCCAAGGCCCTGGAAGCCCAGATGTCGACGCTGCGGCTCTTTCAACCGGCACTGGTCCCCGGCCTGCTCCAAACCCCGGAGTACATCCGGGCCGTTCTGAAACGGCACGACCTGAGTGAAGACGCCCTCACACGCACGATCAACGGAAGGCTCGAACGGCAAGCGGTTCTGTACGACAGCACGAAATCACTTCAGTTCGTCATCACGGAACCCGTGCTGAGGTGGAGAATCGTCCCACCGCAGATGATGGCGGCGCAGCTGGACCGCATCGCCTCCATATCGCGCCTGCCTCACGTGGATGTTCGGGTGGTGCCGCTGGCGATTCAGCAACACGACATCGCCAATCACGCGTTCGTTATCCGCGATGACCACATGGTGACGATAGAGACCGTGCACGCTGAAGTGGTCGTTACGGACCCGAGAGACGTTGGGCTGTACGTAGATAAGTTCAATGGGTTCGCGGCCGTAGCTCTGTCGGGGGACAGAATACGGGGCCTACTCGAAGACATCCGCAACGACTTTTTGCGGGAACAGGAAACAGCCTAGAGGCGCGCCCCCGGCCAGCCGAAGATGGCGTCATGGGGAGCGAAGAGAGAACTTCCGAGCCGAAGTCGACCGCATCGGCAATCAGCCTGATGGAGGGGACAAGTGAGCCGTCCCCTAAGCCTGGATGCCGTACGTGCCTCTCGCTGTCGGTCGCTCGGGAGAACGCGCGATCCGCAGGGGACTACAGCGGGGTTTCAGACGGCAACGTAAAGCTCCGCCGCCACCAAGCCGAGGTACACGCGTGACGCGCAAGGGAGCGGCGCAGCGTCTCTTCGCTGACCGGCCGCTGATGACGATGCGCGTTTCCCGTGACTCCGGGCGATCGTGGGGGCCCGAGCAGGCAGTATCCGCGAGCGATGATCTGGCACCTCTCGTGACTTCCGCGTGGCCGCCGTGCGAGTGCGCGCGATGCGCCGAGTCCGGCAAGCGTTCCAACCGCTGAAGCGCGGCTCTCCCCCTTTGACTCCCGCCCGTTCGGGCGGCGACGGCCAGCCATGGCCGTGATCAGTTAGCAGGAAGGTGCAGTGATGCAGAACGGAACCGACCTGTACGCGCTCGACATCAGCGGGGCCTCGTTCGCCCAGGCGTGCGGCGGCCCCTGCACGGAGGGGTGCGTGACACTGGCCCGGATCGGCGACGGTCTCTGGGCGCTCGGTGACAGCAAGCGGCCGGACGCGCAGCCTCTGCGGTTCACCACAGAGGAGCTGGACGCGGCCGGTATCGACCCGGCGCGCTTCGGCCTGAACGTCTGATCCCCCCTCCCGCCAGTCGTGCCGGGTCCATCCCCCGTCCCTGGGTCCGGCCCGGCTGGCACCTCTCGAACGGGAACGACTGGTGCACCACCACGGCTATCTATGGACCGGCCCGAAAGAGCGCTTCGACAACGAGGCTCTACGACGTCCCCCGCACCCTGACCCACCCCCGGCCGGCAGCAAGCCGGAACTGATCCAGCGTTACCGCGAGGTCGCCCTAGAGTTCCCCACGTCGGACCTCCCGCCTCTTGAAACGGCGTACTGGCTCATCAAGCCCCCTTCAGTGGTTCGAGGCACGTGGGATGAGGCGAAGAAGGCGGCATCATGGCTCGGTGAGCGGCTGGCCGAGTACGCATCTCGGTTCGCGTCGGAAAGGTACCGCGACACCACGCGCCTGGCCCGGATAGTGCATGCTGCTGCCGAAGAACTGGGCCCACCTCATAGGGCGGGGCAATTCACTAAACGGCGCGATCCAGCGTCGGCACATCAAGGCTCGTGATGAAGGCGAGCCAGGGCGTACCGTCCCCCTCCCGCCGAACGTCGCCTTCGAGCTTCGACGGCACATCAGCCGGAGCGGCGGCTCCTCTTCCCCCACGTGACGCGGACTGGCTACCTCTACGCGTCGTACTTCTACCCGAGCAGCGTGGTCGGGCCGCCATCGCAATGATGTTGACGCCCGGCGCCGACGACCCGACGGAGGCATCAGAGGTCGCCTGATCCGCATACGACAACAGCCCCCGGCGTCATGCCGGGGGCTGTGTTGTTTGTGCAGGTCAGTGGCCGTTTTCAGCCCGGCATCTGCCCCTGCTAGGGAAGGTTCCTCGCCATCACGATCCGCTGGACTTGGTTCGTGCCCTCGTAAATCTGGGTGATCTTCGCGTCGCGCATCATGCGCTCCACCGGGTAGTCGCGGGTGTAGCCGTAGCCGCCGAGGAGCTGGACGGCGTCCGTGGTGACCTCCATGGCCACGTCCGAGGCGAAGCACTTGGCGGCGGCGCCCAGATAGGTGAGGTCGGCGTCGCCGCGCTCGGAGGCGGCGGCGGCCTGGTAGGTGAGGGCGCGGGCCGCCGAGATCTTCATCGACATGTCGGCGAGCATGAACTGGATGCCCTGGAAGTCGGCGATCGCCTTGCCGAACTGCTTGCGCTCCTGGACGTAGCCCTTGGCGTAGTCGAGGGCGCCCTGGGCGCAGCCGAGCGCCTGCGCGGCGATGGTGATGCGGGTGTGGTCCAGCGTCTTCATCGCGGTCGCGAAGCCGGTACCCTCCTCGCCGATCATGCGGTCGGCGGGGATGCGGACGTTGTCGAAGTAGACCTCGCGGGTCGGGGAGCCCTTGATGCCGAGCTTCTTCTCCGGGGCACCGAAGGACACGCCCGGGTCGGACTTCTCGACGACGAAGGCGGAGATGCCCTTGGTGCGCTTCTCCGGGTCGGTCACGGCCATGACCGTGTAGTACTCGGAGACGCCCGCGTTGGTGATCCAGCGCTTCACACCGTTGAGGACCCAGTGGTCGCCGTCGCGGACCGCCTTGGTCTTCATGCCGCCCGCGTCCGAGCCCGCCTCCGGCTCGGAGAGGCAGTACGAGAACATCGCGTCGCCCTTGGCGAGCGGGCCCAGGTACTTCTTCTTCAGTTCCTCGCCGCCGGAGAGGATCACCGGGAGGGAGCCCAGCTTGTTCACGGCGGGGATGAGGGAGGAGGACACGCAGGCGCGGGCCACCTCCTCGATCACGATGACCGTGGCGAGCGCGTCGGCGCCGGCGCCGCCGTACTCCTCGGGGACGTGTACCGCGTGCAGGTCGCCTGCGACGAGGGCGTCGAGGGCCTCCTGCGGGAAGCGGGCCTCCTCGTCCACCGCCGCGGCGAACGGCGCGATCTTCGCCTCGACCAGGGAACGAACGGCGTCCCGGAGCATGTCGTGCTCCTCGGACGGGCGGTACAGGTCGAAGTCAGCCGATCCGGCCACGGTCTCTCACGCTCCAAAGACGCAGTGATACTGACGCTAATTACCGTTAAGTAACTCAAATTTTAGAGGGCGGCCCGTGGGACGCCTACGTGAGCTTGGCGACAGCGGGGAAATTGCCCGGTGCACGGCCCGACTATGCTCGGCTCCGCATCACCGACGTACCCGATCTGGAGCACATCCATGAGCCTGAAGATCACCGTGATCGGCACCGGCTACCTCGGCGCCACGCACGCCGCGGCCATGGCCGAGCTGGGATTCGAGGTGCTGGGGCTCGATGTCGTACCCGAGAAGATCGCGATGCTGGAGCGCGGCGAGACCCCCATGTACGAGCCGGGGCTCGAGGAGCTGCTGAGGAAGCACGTGGCGGGCTTCGAGGGGTCCACCGGGCGGCTGCGGTTCACCACGGACTGGGCCGAGGTCGGCGCCTTCGGTGACGTGCACTTCGTGTGCGTGAACACGCCGCAGAAGCACGGCGAGTACGCCTGCGACATGAGTTACGTCGAGGCCGCGGTCTCCTCGCTCGCCCCGCATCTGCACGGCCCGGCCCTGGTCGTGGGCAAGTCGACCGTGCCGGTGGGATCCGCCGACCGGCTGGCCGGCTACCTCGCCGAGCACGCCCCGGCGGGCGGCGACGCCGAGCTGGCCTGGAACCCGGAGTTCCTGCGCGAGGGCTTCGCCGTACAGGACACCCTGCACCCGGACCGGATCGTGGCGGGCGTGCGCAGCGAGCGCGCCGAGAAGCTGCTGCGGGAGGTGTACGCGACGCCGGTCGGAGAGGGCACGCCGTTCGTCGTGACCGACTTCCCGACCGCGGAGCTGGTGAAGACGGCCGCGAACTCCTTCCTCGCGACGAAGATCTCCTTCATCAACGCGATGGCGGAGGTCTGCGAGGCCGCGGGCGGTGACGTGGCGAAACTGGCGGAGGCCATCGGGCACGACGACCGGATCGGGGCCAAGTTCCTGCGCGCCGGGATCGGCTTCGGCGGCGGCTGTCTGCCGAAGGACATCCGGGCGTTCATGGCGCGGGCCGGCGAGCTGGGCGCGGACCAGGCGCTGACCTTCCTGCGCGAGATCGACTCCATCAACATGCGCCGGCGCGGCCAGATGGTGGAGATGACCCGGGAGGCGCTCGGCGGCGGCTCGTTCCTCGGCAAGCGGGTGGCGGTGCTCGGCGCCACGTTCAAGCCCGACTCGGACGACGTCCGTGACTCGCCGGCGCTGAACGTGGCCGGTCAGATCCACCTCCAGGGCGGCCAGGTCACCGTGTACGACCCGAAGGGCATGGAGAACGCCCGCCGGGTCTTCCCCACCCTCGGGTACGCCGACACGGCGCTGGACGCCGTCCGGGGCGCCGATGTCGTCCTGCACCTCACCGAGTGGCGGGAGTTCCGCGAGCTGGACCCGGCGGCGCTCGGCGAGGTCGCGGCGGACCGGGTGATCCTGGACGGCCGCAACACGCTCGACCCGGAACTGTGGCGCCGGGCGGGCTGGACGTACCGGGCGATGGGCCGCCCGACGGCCTGAGGACGTACGGGTGACGCCGGTTCGGCCGAGGCTCAGTCGGCCGAACCGGCGTCTTTCCGCATTCTGCCCCAAGACCCTGTCCGTCACGGCCCCTACGCCCGGTACCGGCGCATGTCGCGCGGGGGAACGCGGAGGGAAGCGGGGGAACAGGGGGCGTCGGCAGGGGCGAGGATCGCGGGCGGGCCTTTCGTGTGTGCGCCGACCCGGCGGGGCACCCGTTCTCTGCGCGCGCCTGCTGAAACGTCCGCGCGCGCCTGCTGAAACGTGGGCGCGTCTGTGAAACGTCGGCGCGTCCGCTGAAACGTCCGTGCGCCTGCTGAGCCGTCCCGAGGAGGACATCATGGCGTCCGTCGCCCGATTCCGTTCCGTCGTGCTCGACTGCCCCGATCCGCATGCGCTGGCCGCCTTCTACGCGGCGGTGGCCGGCGGCACCCCGCAGGCCGAGGACGACGACTGGGTCGTGCTGAAGGTCCCGGACGGACCGCGGCTGGCCTTCCAGCGGGCCGAGGGACACACCCCGCCGGAGTGGCCGCGCGCGGACCGCAACGGCCAGCAGTTCCACCTCGACTTCGACGCCGGCCGGACCTGGGCGGAGGTCGACGCGGCCCATGAGCGGGTGCTCGCGCTGGGCGCCCGGCCGCTGGACCTGGAGGACCGCGACAAGAAGGACTTCCAGGTGTACGCCGACCCGGCCGGCCACCCCTTCTGCCTGTGCCGGATCGAGTGAGGCGTTCGGGGTGGTCCGCTCAGGCCCCGCGGGCCGTGCGGATCACCTCGTCCAGGGTCTCGCGGGAGCGCCGCAGGTCGGCGATCATCCGGTCGATGCGGTCGCGTTCGGCGGTGAGGTCGGCGACCAGCTTCGGGGTGGCGGTCGCGGAGGGTCCGCCGTCCCGGTCGCGCATGCAGGGCAGCAGTCGCCGGATCTTCTCGCTGTGCAGCCCGGCCGCGTAGAGCTCCTGGATGCGGATGACCCGGTCGACGGCCGCGTCGGGGTAGTCGCGGTGGCCGCCGGGGGTGCGCTCGGCGAGGAGCAGCCCCTGGGTCTCGTAGTAGCGCAGCGACCGCTCGCTCACGCCGGTGCGCCGGGCCAGTTCGCCGATCCGCATCTGCCGCCTCCTCGAAGAGGGCTTGAACCTGACATCAGTGTCAAGTTCTACCGTGCCGGCATGACGCAGACAACGGACTTCCTGGCCCCGGCCCGCCTCGGCCGGCTCGCCCTCCCGAACCACCTGGTGATGGCCCCGCTGACCCGCAACCGCGCGGAGGCCGACGGCACTCCGACCGCGCTCATGGCCGCCCACTACGCCCAGCGCGCCTCCGCCGGACTGATCGTCGCGGAGGGCTCGACGCCGAACGCGGCCGGGCAGACGTACCCGGACATCACCGCGATCCACACCGACCGGCACACGGACGGCTGGCGGCAGGTCACCGACGCGGTGCGGGCGGCCGGCGGGCGGATGTTCCTCCAGCTCCAGCACGGCGGCCGGGTCAGCCACCCGGCGACCACCGGACTGACCCCCGTGGCGCCCTCGCCCGTCCCGCTGCCGGAGACGATCTTCACTCCGAGGGGCCACCAGCCGGCCGCCGTCCCGCGCGAGATGACGGCGGACGACATCCGCACCACGGTCGCCGACTTCGCCGCCGCCGCCCGCCGGGCGATCGAGGCGGGCTTCGAGGGCGTCGAGGTGCACTCGGCCAACGGGATGCTGCTGCACCAGTTCCTCGCCGACAACACCAACCGCCGTACGGACGGCTACGGCGGCTCGGCCCGGCGGCGGGTGCGGTTCGCGGCGGAGGTGACCGAGGCGGTGGCCGACGCGGTCGGCGCGGACCGGGTGGGCAGCCGCATCTCCCCCGCGAGCAGCGTCAACGGCGTCCGCGAGGACGACACCGACGGTCTGTACGCCGCGCTCCTGGACCGCCTGAAGGGGCTGGGCCTCGCCTATCTGCACCTGGTGCGCTCCGACCCGGCCACCGGCTGGTACCGGCGGATCCGCGCCGACTGGCCCGGCTTCCTGATCGGCAACCCGGACCTGGCCGGCCTCTCCACCGAGGCCGTCACCCGGGCCACGCGGGAGATGCTGGCGGCCGGCGCGGACCTGGTGGCGCTCGGCCGGCCGTTCCTCGCCAACCCGGACCTGGTCGAGCGGCTGCGCCTGGGCGCACCCCTCAACCCGGTCCGGGACCGGTACTTCATGTACGTGGGCGGGGCGGAGGGCTACAACGACTACCCCGCCCTGGACGGTCAGGCGGTGCCGTCGTCGAGTGACTCGATCGTGGCGTGGGACGGCGCCCGGGTCGCCTGAAGGTCACGGGCCACGTCCTCGGCCGCGCCCAGCACCCGCACCGCGTTCTGCCAGGTCAGCTTGGCCAGGTCGGCCTTGGACCAGCCGCGGTCCAGCAGTTCGGCGAGCAGGTTCGGGTAGCCGGAGACGTCGCTGAGGCCGTCCGGGGTGAACGCGGTGCCGTCGTAGTCGCCGCCGATGCCCAGGTGGTCGATGCCGGCCACCTCGCGCATGTGGTCCAGGTGGTCCGCGATCGTGGCCACCGTGGCGACCGGGCGCGGGGTGCGCTCCTCGAAGGCGCGGTGCAGTTTCATCGCCTCGGCGCCGGTGTCGAGGTGGTGGAAGCCGTGGGCGCGCAGGTTCTCGTCGGCCGCGGCCGTCCAGTCCACGGCCGCCTGGAGCACGAACTTCGGCACGAACGTCACCATCGCTACCCCGCCGTTGGCCGGCAGCCGCTCCAGCACGTCGTCGGGAATGTTGCGCGGGTGGTCGCACACCGCGCGGGCGGAGGAGTGCGAGAAGACCACCGGCGCGCAGGTCGCGTCCAGGGCGTCCCGCATGGTCGTCGCCGCCACGTGCGAGAGGTCGACCAGCATGCCGAGCCGGTTCATCTCGCGGACGACCTCGCGGCCGAAGGCGGTCAGGCCGCCGGCCTTCGGCTCGTCGGTCGCGGAGTCCGCCCAGTCCACGTTCGAGTTGTGGGTGAGCGTCATGTAGCGCACCCCGAGCGCGTACAGGCCGCGCAGGGTGCCGAGCGAGTTGGCGATGGAGTGGCCGCCCTCGGCGCCCATCAGCGAGGCGATGCGGCCGTCCCGGCGCGCCGCCTCCATGTCACCGGCGGTCAGCGCGGGCGCCAGGTCCGCCGGGTAGCGGGCCAGCAGCTGCCGGACGCAGTCGATCTGCTCGAGTGTCGCCGCCACCGGTTCCGGCTGCTCGCAGGGCACGTACACCGACCAGTACTGCGCGCCGACGCCGCCCTCGCGCAGCCGCGGCAGGTCCGTGTGCAGCTGCGCGGTCTGGCGGGTGGCGATGTCGAGCGTGTCGAGGTCGTAGCCGGCCTTCTTGCGCAGCGCCCACGGCAGGTCGTTGTGGCCGTCGACGACCGGGAAGTCACGCAGCAGCGCGCGGGCCTCGTCCAGGGAGGTCATCCGCGTCACTTCCCGAAGCCGAAGTGGCCCTGACCCTCGACCTTGGTACGCAGCCGCTTGCCCTTCTCGGTGGCCTGGTCGTTGAGGTCCTGCTGGAAGTCGCGCATCCTGTGCAGCAGGTCCTCGTCGTGCGCGGCGAGCATGCGGGCCGCGAGGAGACCGGCGTTGCGGGCACCGGCGACGGAGACCGTGGCGACCGGGACACCGGCCGGCATCTGCACGATGGACAGCAGCGAGTCCATGCCGTCCAGGTACTTCAGCGGCACCGGCACACCGATGACCGGCAGCGGGGTGACGGAGGCGAGCATGCCCGGCAGGTGGGCGGCGCCCCCGGCCCCGGCGATGATCACCTTCAGGCCGCGGTCGGCGGCCTGCTCGCCGTACGTGATCATCTCGCGCGGCATGCGGTGCGCGGAGACGACGTCGACCTCGTAGGCGATCTCGAACTCGTCCAGGGCCTTGGCGGCGGCCTCCATGACGGGCCAGTCGGAGTCCGACCCCATGACGATGCCAACAACAGGGCTCATTCGGTGATCGTGCCTCTCAGGTAGCCGGCTGCGTGACGGGCGCGCTCCAGCACGTCGTCCAGGTCGTCGCCGTAGGTGTTGACGTGTCCGACCTTGCGGCCGGGCTTCACGTCCTTGCCGTACATGTGGATCTTGAGCTTGGGGTCGCGGGCCATGCAGTGCAAGTAGGCGGAGTACATGTCCGGGTAGTCGCCGCCGAGGACGTTGACCATCACGGTCCACGGGGCGCGCGGGCGCGGGTCGCCGAGCGGGAGGTCGAGGACGGCGCGGACGTGGTTGGCGAACTGCGAGGTGATCGCGCCGTCCTGGGTCCAGTGGCCGGAGTTGTGCGGGCGCATCGCCAGCTCGTTGACGAGGATGCGGCCGTCGCGGGTCTGAAACAGCTCCACGGCGAGGTGCCCGACGACGTCCAGCTCCTTGGCGATGGTCAGCGCCATCCGCTCGGCCTGCAGCGCGAGGGACTCATCCAGGTCCGGAGCGGGGGCTATGACCGTGTCGCAGACCCCCTTGACCTGCTGTGACTCCACCACGGGGTAGGCGACGGCCTGGCCGTGCGGGGAGCGTACGACGTTGGCGGCCAGCTCGCGGACGTAGTCGACCTTCTCCTCGGCCAGGACCGGGACGCCGGCCCGGAACGGGTCGGAGGCCTCTTCGGCGGTCTCCACGACCCACACGCCCTTGCCGTCGTAGCCGCCGCGGACGGTCTTCAGGACGACCGGGAAGCCGCCTGTGCCACCTCCCTCCCACCCGCCCAGCTCCGCCGCGAACCGCACCACGTCCTCCGGATCGGCCACGATCCGGTGCCGCGGGCACGGGATGCCGATCGCGTCGAGCTTCGCGCGCATCACACCCTTGTCCTGGGCGTGCACCAGCGCGTCGGGCCCCGGACGCACGGGGATGCCCTCCGCCTCCAGGGCCCTGAGGTGCTCGGTGGGTACATGTTCGTGATCGAAGGTGATCACATCGCAACCGCGCGCGAACTCACGCAGCGTGTCCAGGTCGCGATAGTCGCCGATGACGACATCGCTCACGACCTGCGCCGCCGAGTCCTGAGGGGTGTCACTGAGAAGCTTGAACCTGATGCCCAACGGGATGCCCGCCTCGTGCGTCATACGCGCGAGCTGCCCCCCGCCGACCATGCCGACTACCGGGAACGTCACACCCCTAGCGTATCGGCCACGGCGGGGCGGCCGGATCGCGTCCCTCTCACGGTCTCTTACCGGTAGCTTTCCGCCCTCTTTCCGACCTGTTTCCGAGCTGTGGCCCAGTGCGGAGGCATCGGTGAGCCCGCCTGGATAGCATGGCTGGGCTGACGAAACCTACCGACGGGAGCTGCACAGCCATGGAACCTCGTTCCTCGGGGCTGCAACGGCTCGTACGCGAGGTGGCCAAGTTCGGCACCGTCGGCGTTGCGGGCATCTTTGTCAATCTCGGCGTATTCAACCTGGTCCGGCACGTCTCCGACCTGCCGGTGGTGCGCGCCAGCATCATCGCGACGGTGGTCGCGATCGCGTTCAACTACGTCGGTTTCCGTTACTGGACGTACCGGGAACGCGACAAGGGCGGCCGCACCAAGGAACTCACGCTGTTCCTGTTCTTCAGCGCGATCGGCCTGGTGATCGAGAACGGCGTGCTGTTCGCGGCGACCTACGGGTTCGGCTGGGACAGCCCGCTGCAGAGCAACGTCTTCAAGTTCGTCGGCATCGGTATCGCGACCCTGTTCCGCTTCTGGTCGTACCGCACGTGGGTGTTCCGCGTGCAGCCGGCGCAGGAGGCGGAGTCGATCCTGGTGGCCGAGTCGAAGAGGCCCCACCCCGAGCCCGAGGCGAAGTCCCAGCGGGTTCTCTGACCCCACGCGCAGCCGGTCTCAGCGGACCGTCGGCCGGTCCTCCTCCGGCCTGCGGGCCGGTGGTGTGCGCGACAGGAAGAGACCGAAGACCGGCGGCTGAGCCTGCAGCAGCTCAAGGCGGCCACCGTCGGCCTCCGCCAGGTCGCGGGCGACGGCCAGGCCGATCCCCGTGGAGTTCCGTCCGCTGATCGTCCGCTCGAAGATGCGCGCGCCGAGGTCGGCCGGGACGCCGGGCCCCTCGTCGGTGACCTCGACCACGGCCTGGTTGCCGGTGACCCGGGTGCGCAGCGCGACCGTGCCGCCGCCGTGCATGAGGGAGTTCTCGATCAGCGCCGCCAGCACCTGGGCGACCGCTCCCGGCGTGCCGACGGCCTGCAGGTGCCGCTTGCCGGAGCTGACGACGGCCCGGCCGGCACTGCGGTAGGCGGGCCGCCACTCGGCGAGCTGCTGCTGGATGACCTCGTCCAGGTCGAAGGTGACGGCGGAGCCGGTGCGCGGGTCGCGGGCGTTGGTCAGCAGCCGCTCGACCACGTCCGTGAGCCGCTCGACCTGGGTGAGTGCGACGTTCGCCTCTTCCTTCACGGTGTCCGGGTCGTCGGTGAGGGTGATCTCCTCCAGGCGCATGGACAGCGCGGTCAGCGGGGTGCGCAGCTGGTGGGAGGCGTCGGCCGCGAGACGCCGCTCGGCGGTC
Organism: Streptomyces sp. NPDC037288; assembly: GCF_055603265.1. NCBI lineage: Bacteria > Bacillati > Actinomycetota > Actinomycetes > Kitasatosporales > Streptomycetaceae > Streptomyces > Streptomyces sp. NPDC037288. The sequence goes on along the minus strand of NZ_JBVJVY010000013.1, from coordinate 139,510 downwards.
AGCATGCGCCCGATCCGCTCGGCGGAGGAGTCCAGCACGTCGGCGACCCGGTCCAGCTCCGGAACGCCGTACCGCTTGTGCCGGGGGCGCGGGTCGCCGGAGCCGAGCCGTTCGGCGGTCTCGGCGAGGTCGGTCAGCGGGGAGGCGAGCCGGTTGGCCTGCCGTACGGCGAGCAGGACGGCGGCGACGACCGCGAGCAGCGCCACCAGTGCGATGATCAGCAGGGTCCGGCCGACCTCGCGGGTCACCGCGGAGCGGGGCTCCTGCACGGTGACCTGCTCGCCCTCCTCGCCCGTCTGCGAGGCGCTGATGACGTCGCCCCGCGGCTGGGTGCCGATCTCTATCGGCGGCCTGCCGGGCATGCGGATCACCGCGTACTGGTCCTTGCTGACCGGGTTGCGCAGCACGTCCGCGTTCACGTTCTCGGCGGCGAGGATCCGGCTGTCCACGATGCTGGCCAGCCGCACCGCCTCGGACTCCACCCGCTCCTGGGCGCTGTTGCTGATCGTCCGGGTCTCGACGATCACCAGGGAGATGCCGAAGACGGCGATCACCACGAGGACGACGGCGAGGGTGGACTGGATGAGACGTCGGCGCATGTTCCGTTACCTGGGGTGATCGCTGGGCCCCCGGCAGGGGCTCAGCTCTTCTCGAAGCGGAAGCCCACGCCTCGTACGGTGGCGATGTAGCGCGGGTTCGCCGCGTCGTCGCCGAGCTTCTTGCGCAGCCACGAGATGTGCATGTCCAGGGTCTTGGTGGACGACCACCACGTGGTGTCCCAGACCTCGCGCATCAGCTGGTCGCGTGTGACGACCCGGCCGGCGTCCCGCACCAGCACCCGCAGCAGGTCGAACTCCTTGGCGGTGAGCTGCAGTTCCTCGTCGCCCATCCAGGCCCGGTGCGACTCGACGTCGATCCGTACCCCGTGCGTGGCCGGCGGCTGCTGCGGCTCGGCGGCACCGCGCCTGAGCAGCGCCCGCACCCGGGCGAGCAGTTCGGCGAGCCGGAAGGGCTTGGTGACGTAGTCGTCGGCGCCCGCGTCCAGGCCGACGACGGTGTCCACCTCGTCGGCCCGCGCGGTCAGGATGAGGATCGGCACGGTGTGGCCGTCGGCCCGCAGCCGGCGGGCGACCTCCAGGCCGTCCATACCCGGCAGGCCCAGGTCCAGTACGACCAGATCGACGCCGCCCTGCATTCCGGCGTCGAGCGCGGCGGGTCCGTCCTCGCGCACCTCGACCTCGTAACCTTCCCGGCGCAGGGCGCGGGCCAGCGGCTCCGAGATGGACGCGTCGTCCTCGGCGAGCAGTACACGGGTCATGCAGTGATGGTAGACCGCCCGCACACGGTGCTGGGGTGTGATCGCTTCCACGGACTCTTACCTTCGTACCTGCTGGTACGAACCATTGGTCCGGGGATGCGATCGTAGGAGAGACCTTCGAATCCGGGTTTGCGGTTCCCCCGACACCTGTGATCCCCGTCTCAAGTCCTTCCATATCCGGCAGTGTCCTGCCGTATGGTGACCTGAACGCCTGTAGTACACCGGGGACCTTTGGCGAGCACATGACGCTGAGGGTCTCTTTTGTGTGCGGGCTGATCAAGATCAGCCTTGAAGGAATGACCTCTGGCCGGGCTCCGGACGCATCGTCGCGTCGGGGCGTGGATCCCGGTGGTCGCCGTCCGCCGCTTCCGCGATCCGGGAACGGGCTCCCCCTGGGCGTTGGGGGTGGACGACCGACCCTGCCGGTGCCGGCCGCACCCCCACGGGCGCGCAACTCCCCCAGCCCTCGGCTCCGCTCGGGCCGGGGGCGCCCCCACCGGCAGCGCGCCCCGACCAGCAAGGAACGACATGGCGTCCAGCCTGATGAAGGACTCGGTCCGCCCGGGCACCCCCGGTTCCGAGAAGACCTTCTTCGGCCACCCCCGCGGCCTGGCCACTCTCTTCATGACCGAGATGTGGGAGCGTTTCTCCTACTACGGCATGAGGGCGCTGCTCCCGCTGTACCTGGTGGCCCCGGGTGGCCTGCACCTCAACGCGGGCACGGCGACCGCTATCTACTCGGTGTACGTGTCGCTCGTGTACCTGCTCACCCTTCCCGGCGGCTGGGTCGCGGACCGCTTCCTCGGCCCCCGCAAGACGGTCGCCGTCGCGGGCCTGATCATCATGCTCGGCCACCTGTGCCTCGCACTGCCCGTGGCCGCCAGCTTCTTCGTCGGCCTGGGTCTCGTCGCCATCGGTTCGGGCCTGCTGAAGGCCAACATCTCCACGATGGTCGGCCACCTCTACAAGGGTCCGGAGGACCCGCGCCGGGACGGCGGCTTCACGCTCTTCTACATCGGCATCAACGCCGGTGCCTTCGTCGCGCCGCTGGTCATCGGCACCGTCGGTGAGAACGTCAACTGGCACCTGGGCTTCGCCATCGCCGCGCTCGGCATGGCGCTGGGTCTGGCCCAGTACCTGCTGGGCGGCCGTCACCTGAGCGCGAAGAGCAGCGAGGTCCCCACCCCGCTGTCGGCCGACGAGAAGTCCGTCACCCTGCGCAAGGGCCTGACCTGGCTGGCCGTCGCCGCGGTCTTCTACGGCGTCGTCGGCGGCACCGGCCACTTCACCCTGAACTGGGCGCTGATCCCGCTCACCGTCATCGGTCTGATCGTGCCGATCCTGGTCATCGCCCGGATGCTGCGCGACAAGGACCTGAACTCGGCCGAGAAGTCGAAGGTCCGGGCGTACATCTGGTTCTTCGTCGCCGCCGCGGTCTTCTGGATGATCTACGACCAGGGTGGTTCGACCCTGTCGCTGTTCGCCGAGAAGAGCGCCAAGAACTCGATCTTCGGCTGGGAGTTCCCGGTCTCCTGGTACCAGTCGGTCAACCCGGTCATGATCATGGCCCTGGCGCCGGTCTTCGCCTGGCTGTGGCTGTGGCTGAACCGGCGCGGCCAGGAGCCGAGCACGATCGTGAAGTTCGCCTCCGGCCTCGTGCTGATCGGTGTGTCCTTCTTCGTCTTCCTCGCCCCGCTGTCGATCGCCGAGGGCGGTCACAAGGCCGCGGCGATGTGGCTGGTCGCGATCTACTTCGTGCAGACCATCGGTGAGCTGACGCTGTCGCCGGTGGGCCTGTCCGTGACGACGAAGATGGCGCCGACGAAGTACGCCTCCCAGATGATGGGCGTCTGGTTCCTCGCCGTCACCGCGGGCGACTCGCTCACCGCGCTGATGTCGAACCCGGCCATCGGCGGGGTCAATCTCGACAAGATGGGCTACGTCGGCCTGGAGGCGGCGCTCGCCGTGATCGCCGGTCTGGCGGTGTGGATGTACCGCAAGAAGGTCAACAAGCTGATGGGCGACGTCCGCTGACGTAACCCGCCGAAGAGGGCCACCGCATCCCCGGATGCGGTGGCCCTCTTGCGTACGTCCGGGCCTAGCGTGTCCTGCGTCCCGGCAGGAACGTGAAGACCGCGCCGCCCAGGAGGATCGCCGTGCCCGCCACCAGGCCCAGTGCCTTCAGGGCGCCGTGGTCGCCGGCGCCGGTCTCGGCGAGACCGCCGGAGCCGCTGCTGCCGCCGGCCGAGGAGGTGCCTCCCGACGTCGACGTACCTCCGGACGAGCCGCCCGGCTGCCGGCTCGTGTCCAGCGTGAGCGAGACCTCCGTCCTGGTCGGGGTGCACGTCGTGGTCGTGCCGAGTGCCTTGACCGTCAGGACACCCGGGGACAGCGTGGAGCTGCCACTCGCGCCGGGCCTGTAGGTGCCGGTGAGGTCGGGGATTTGGATCGGGTCGCCGGACTTGACGGGGTTGGCGTTGGCCGGCCCCTCCACGTGCACGGTGCCCTTGTCGGCGCCGCCCAGCACCACCTCCATGGACGGCTTCACGGAGTCCTTCGGGATGTCGGCGGGGCTGTTCATCACCGACTTCTTGAACTGCACGGTGAGGTCGAAGTCCCCGCCGTTCCTCTTTGCGTTGATCTGCACCGGCGAGGTCGCGTTCTTGTCGCCGATCGGCGTCTTGCAGGCGTAGGGGATCTGCACCTCCTTGCCGGTGAAGTCGCTCTGCCCGCTGCCGCCGGTCGCGGTGGCCGTGGGGGTGCTCGACCGGGTCGGGGTCGCCGACCCGGTCGCGGTGGCCGACTGCGTCGGCGTCGTGCTCGACGTGCCGCCACCCCCACCCGTCACCCGGATCGTCGCCGCCTTCTGCACGGTCTCCTTCGGCGTGCACTTGGTGTCCGTCGACATCGCGTTGACGGTGTACACGTCCGGCGTCAGCGTCACCGCACCGGCCGCCGTCAGCTTCAGGCTGCCCTTCATGTCGGACAGCACCATGTCGCCGCCCTTGGGGATCGCGGGGTTCGTGCGCGTCCCCTGCATCGCGAGGTCGGCGGTCTGCGCGCCGGCCGCCTTCAGCACGCCGGACGGCTGGACCGAGTTGGCGGGCAGGTCGATGATGTCGGGGTTCTTGGACGCGGCCTGGACGAACTTCCAGACGACGTCCACCGTGTCACCGACCTTCGCCGTGGCGGGCGCGGTGATCTCGACCTTCGTGGTGCCGTCGACGGGGCTGATGCCCGCCGGCGGCACGCAGTGGGTGGCGTAGGACACCTCGGCCGCCTGCGCGGGGCTCGCGGCGAGGCCCAGCAGGACGCCCGCACCGCTCAGCGCCAGCGCGGCGCCCGCGGCCGTACCTCTCCTTCGGATGCTCACGTGGGTCCTTTCGTGGTGGGAGTCGTAGGACTCGACGGGCTGTCGGAGTGCGGTGCGGAGAGCCGGCCGGCCGGGTCGCCCGGGACGGAACCCGGGGCGAACCACGGCAGGGTCGGGTTCGTGGGGGGCGGTTCGGAGGGGCGGGCGCGCGGCGGCGACAGCGGCAGCCGCAGGACGGGCCGGGACGGCAGCCTGTGGCCGCTGCCGCGGGAACCGCCCGGGCGGCTCGGCCGTACCCGGTCCACCACGGCCATGCCGATGCGGAACAGCGCGGCCGGGACCACCAGGCAGAGCAGGATCCAGAACAGCGTCACGCCCCAGGGACGGCCCACGCCCCACGGCTGTTCGGCGAGGACCTTGCCGTCGTACTTCAGGGACACGGTGTAGTCGCCGTGCGCCCCGGCGGACAGCTCGACCGGCAGCCTGACCTCGGCGCGTCCGCCGGGCGCCAGGGTGCCGTGCCACCGCCGGTCGTCCCACTGCGGGGCGAAGACTCCGTGCGCGGAGCCGACCTGGAAGACGGGGTCCCTGAGCGCGCTCGTGCCGGTGTTGCCGACGGTGAAGACCAGGGTGCGGCTCGGAGGCGCCCCGAACCAGGTGAGCGGTCCGCTCGATCCGGTCAGCCGGGTGTCGGACAGAACCGCCAGCCGGCCCCCGGACTGTTCGGCGGGCAGCGGGGCGACGGGGTGCCCGGCGACCTGCAGGACGGCGTCCGCCTGCGCCTCGGCGCCGGTGACGGTGGCCACGTGCACCACACAGGGGCAGGGCACGGGCGGTTCGGCGACCGGGAGTTTCCGGCTGAAGGTGCCCCGGGCGTCGGTGGTCACGGCGCGGCCGTCGCCGTTGGCACAGGAGTTGGTACCGCCGACGACCCCCCGGGACGGTGTGGCCCGCCCGCACACCAACAGCATCAGCAACGTGTGCGACCGCCAGCCGCTGCCGCTCACGGTGACCGCTCCCCCGGCACCCCCCTGCGACACCGACAGCTTCACCACCGGCCCGTCCGCCGCGACCGCCGCCCGCCCGGACAACGACACCGCGAACAGCGCGAGCACCACCGCCCACGCCGACAGCCGCGGAGCCCGTACGTTCCCGCTCACTTCACCGCCCCTTCCGCCGACGCATCACCACAAGGACCGCCCCCGCCGACGCCCTCCACCCCACCGGTCGGCACACCGCCGCCCCTCCCGCTCATCGGGGCACCGGTTGCCGCGTGTTCGACCGCCGGAAGGACGGTCGCCGGGATTCCGGCGGCCGGCTGGCCGGCCGACGGCTGGTCGGCGGCCGAGCGGTCGGCCGGCGGGTGGTCGGCCGGCGGGCCGCCGAGCGCCGGGCGGGCGGGCGACCGGACATGAGTCGGCAGGAGTCCGGCTCCCGGGCCACCGGTCGCCGAGCCGTCGAGCCGCGGGCCAGGCGGCGCCGAGCCGCCGGCCGTCGGGCGGGCGGGTGTCGAGGGTACGGCCGCCGGATCGTCCGACGTCTGGGCGCTCGGCAGCAGGCCGACGGGGGCCGAGTCGCGGGCCCGCCGACGGCGTCGGTGCCGGTGTGCGGCCAGCAGTCCGGCCGTGGTCAGCAGCACGGCGCCGCCCGTGGTCGCCGGCGCCGGCCACGGCACGAAGTGTGCCGTCGCGGTCGCCGTGCCGTGGGCTCCCCCCGGGGCCGTGACCGTCAGCCGTACGTCGACGGCGTCCAGCGCGGGCCGGCCGGGCCAGGGCTCGGTGAGCTTCAGGCGTGCACCCGGGCGCAGGCGGACGGGGAGCGTGCGCGGTGCACGGTCCAGTACGGGGCCGAGGATGCCCTCCGCACGCACGGCGACCCTCGGCACGAGGACGGTCGTACCACGGTTGACCAGCTCGTACGTGATGCGGTCGGCGCGCACGGCGAGGTGCTCGACGGTCAGCGCGGCGAGCGCGGGGCCGCCCACGCGCAGCCGGACCGGGACGGTCGCCGTATGACCCCCGGTGTCCCGTGCGACGACGGCACCGGAGCGGTCGCCGGGCGCCGCCCCGACCGGCACGGTCACCGTGAAGGGCACCTCGGCGCGAGTGCGGGCCGGGACGCGTATCCCTTTCCCGGCCTTCTCGGCGAACGCGGTCCGCACGCCGGTGCCGGACAGCCGTACGACGACCGGCGCCCGTCCGGGATTGGTGACGGACACCGTGTCCTGCAGGACCGTCCCGGGCGTGCCCTCGGCGTAGAAGGACGGGCGGCCACCGCCCCCGGGCGCGACGGACCAGCCCACGGCGGCCGGGAGACGGGGCGCGGCACCCGGCGCGGCGCACAGGCAAAGGGTCGCGGGCAGGACGGCGCAGGCCTGGAGTAGGGCGCGGGCCCGGGGCAGGCGCCGTTGGCGGATCAGGGCGCGGGCGGCGGACGGCATGGGCGGCTCCAGCGGGGCCCAGGACGCAGTGGGGCCTCGGGTTGAGTGGGCCTCGGTTCAGCGAGGCGTGCGCTCGGCAGGGCGGGGTTCAGCAAGGGGTGCGCTCGGCGGGGCGGGACCCGTACCGCCGGTCCGGCACATCAACGCCGTACCGTCTGCCCCCGCCGGGTCAGCCAGAGCGCGCCCGCCGTGCCGGTGAGGAGCACCGTGCCGCCGAGGGTGCCGAGCGCGACGGCGGAGTCGTCGGGGCCGGTCTGCGGGAGCTGTCCGCCGGAGGAGGAGCCACCGGAAGCCGGGGACGAGGAAGAAGACGAAGAAGACGAAGAAGACGAGGACGAGGACGAGGAGCCGCCGGCTGCGGTGACGTCCAGGGTCAGGCCCGGTTCGGGGCTGTTGGCCGGCGTGCAGGTCGTCGTCGTACCGAGTGCCTTGATGACGAGCCTGCCCGGCGTGAAGGTGACCTTGCCGGTCTTCCTCGGCGTGTACGTCCCGCTCAAGTCGCTGATCCTGATGGGCGTGTCGGCGGGGATCGCGGCCGCGTTCGGGGGCCCGCTGACCGCAAGCGTGCCGCTGTCGGCGCCGCCCAGCCTGATGGTGGCGCTCGGACTCATCGCGCCCTTGCCCAGCTCGACCGGGCTGGAGGAGACACCTTTCTGCCAGGTCATAGTGATCTTGTACCCGCTGCCGCTCCGGACGCCCGTGATGTCGATGGGCGAGACGGCGCTCTTGACGCCGATCGGGGTCTGACAGCGGTAGTCGACGTCGACCACGCCGGCGTGGGCGGCCGGCGCGGACAGCAGCACCGCCGAGCCGGCCAGGGCCGCGGCGGACGCGAGCGCGGCGGTTCGTTTCGGGTACGACACGGTCGGTCCACCCCATTCATTCCCGATGAGAGTTCCGGACAGCGTTTCCGCCAGCATTCCTGACGGCACATCAGATTCGGCCGTCAAGGTACGCCCGGCGCCGTGAGGAGGGAAGACGCATCACACGCCGGAGTTGTGGCGATCCGGCGTGTGTGACGGGTGGCTGGAGTGGAGGGTGGGCCCGGGCGCCCTACGGCCGGCGCAGCACCTCCGGCAGACCCCAGCGCCGTAGCACCTCGGGCACGGCGACGGTGCCGTCGGGCCGCTGGTGCTGTTCCAGCAGGGCCGGCACCAGACGGCTGGTGGCCAGGCCCGAGGCGTTCAGGGTGTGGACGTACGCCGCCCTGCCGCCGCCGGCCGGGCGGTACCGGATGCCGCCGCGCCGGGCCTGGTAGTCGCGGGCGTTCGACACCGAGCTGACCTCCGCGTAGGCGCCCAGGCTGGGCAGCCAGACCTCGACGTCGTACGTGCCGGCCTGGGCGGCGCCGGTGTCCCCGGCGGCGAGCCGGGTGACGCGGTAGTGCAGGCCCAGGCCGGCGACCAACTCCTCGGCGCGGGCGAGCAGTTCGCGCTGGGCCGCGTCCGAGTCGGCGGGCCGGGTGAGCTGGAACAGTTCGACCTTGTTGAACTGGTGGCCGCGCAGGGTGCCCCGCTCGGCGGTGCGGTAGCCGCCGGCCTCCTTGCGGTAACAGGGTGTGTAGGCGACGTACTTGAGGGGCAGCTCGCGCTCGTCCAGGGTCTCGCCGTGGTGCAGGGCGGCGAGTGCCGTCTCGGCGGTGGGCAGCAGGAACCGCTCGGGACGGCCGTCGGCCGCGCGGTCCGTGACGAAGACGTCGTCGGCGAACTTGGGGAACTGGCCCGCCGTGTAGCCGGCCTGCCAGGTCAGCAGGTGGGGCGGCAGGACGAAGGTGTAGCCGGCCCGGCGGTGCCCGTCCAGGAAGTGGTTGAGCAGCGCCCATTCCAGGGCGGCGCCCTCGCCCCGGTAGACCCAGTGCCCGCTGCCGGCGAGCGCGGCGCCGCGCCGGTGGTCGACCAGGCCGAGGTCCTGTGTGAGCCGCACGTGGTCCAGGGGCGGGAAACCGAACCCGGGGCGGGCGCCCCCGGTGCGGACGACCTCGTTGTGCTCCTTGCCGCCCGCGGGCACGTCCGGGTCGGGGAGGTTCGGCAGGACGTCGAGGAACGCGCGGTGTTCGGCCTCCAGCCGGCCGTGTGCCGCGGTCGCCGCCGCGACCCGGTCGGCCAGTTCCGCGGCCCGGGCGAGCGGTTCGCCGGCCGGCTCGCCCGCCCGGCGCCGGGCCGCGACGTCCGCCGAGGCGCGGCGCCGTTCGCCGCGCAGCCGTTCCAGGGCCGTAAGGGCCTCACGCAGCCGTGCGTCGAGGGCGAGGAAGGTGTCGAGGTCCACATCCAGGCCGCGTTTGGCCAGGCCTTCGCGGACACGTTCGGGGTGCTGGCGGATGAGGGTGATGTCAAGCATGGCGCTGCCCAACTGTGCGGCGGGACGGCACGGTCCGCCCCGGGTCGGTCCCTCGGGGCGTGGGCGAGAGGGTGCTCGCGGTGCCACCACGCCTTCGCCGTCGTACGACGGCCTCGTCGGGCCCGATGACGGGGGCCGGCCGGCGGGGCATTTCCTCCCCGCACTCGGGAGGGGATTCACCCCGGGGTGCGAGGCCGCCTTCACAGCGGGTGGCGGCTCTCTCGGCTCGCCGGCCCCGGGCTACTTGTCTCCGTCAGCGCGTTGCGCCCAGCGTAGGCAGTGCCGTACCCGGCGGAAACCGAATTTCCCCGCGCCACGTGCGCCGGGGTACCGATGGCCTACGCCGGTGCGCCCAGCTCCGCCCACACCGTCTTGCCCGGCCGGCCCGCCGCGCGGACGACGCCCCAGTCCAGGCACAGCCGCTGCACGATGAACATGCCGTGGCCGCCGGGGCGGCCGGCGCGGTGCGGGGTGCGGGGTGCCGGCTGACCGGTGCCGCGGTCCGAGACCTCCACCCGGATCACCTTGTTGTCGCAGGCCAGGAGCAGTTCGTCGGGCCCCTCGGCATGCAGGCAGGCGTTGGTGACCAGCTCGGAGACGACGAGCAGCACATCCTCGGCGGCGGCCCGCTGGTCGGCGCCGCCAGCGGGCAGCCAGCCCCAGGCGTACAGCGCCTGGCGGGCGAAGTCGCGGGCGAGCGGGACGACCCCGCTCTCGCCGAGCAGGCCGAGTCTGCGGACCTGCGGCCCGCCGGTGTCATGAGTGCCGCCGGCGGGTCCGGACGGCGCGGCTGCCCCCGTGGGCACGCCTGCGGTCGGCGTGCCCCCCTCGGACGCCCCGGAAGCGCCGCTGGGCTCCGGGCCGCGGTCGCCCGGCGAGTAAGGCCGGGTGGTGCTCATCAGCGCTTCACCTCACCGATTCACCGGTTCACGATTCAAAAGGCCGGCACCGGTCCGTGCCGGCGGGTCCGTACGTCGGCCGTACGTCGGCCGCCCGTCGCCCGCGCGGGGTGTCCTGCTCGCCCGTCCGTCGCACGTGCGTCCCGTTCAGTCGTTTCGCCGGTCCCGGGGCGGTCCGGGCGCCCGGCGGTTGTCGGGGGTCTCCCGCTTCTCCTGCCCTCTCCTGCCCGGCCGATCCGGCACGACACCCCCGTCTTCGGCGTGACGAACGCAACGCCCGGGAGCCGGCGGCACACGGGAGGGCGGGGACGGCGGGCTCAGTCGGCGCCGTCGACCAGGGCCGCCTCCACGGAGTCGTGCACGGTGAAGACCGCCTCGGCCCCGGTGATCTCGAACACCCGGGCGACCACCGGCTGCATCCCGGCCAGATGGACCCCGCCACCGGCGGCCTCCGCCTTCAGCCGGGCGCCGAGCAGGACGTTCAGGCCCGTGGAGTCGCAGAATTCCAGGCGCGAGCAGTCCACGACGAGGCGCGAGAAGCCCTTGGCCAGAAGGTCGTCGAGGGGCTCACGCAAAAGATCGGCGGTGTGGTGGTCGAGTTCACCCGCAGGTGTCACAACGGCGCTGGAGCCCTCTTCCCGCACCTCCACCAGAAGCCGGCCCGACTGTGCGCTGCCGACCGTCCCGTGGTCCATGCCGTCTCTCTCCCGAGGTCGTGGACGCTGACTGCTGTCGAACATTACGCCTTCCCTGCACACTCCGGCACCCGAAGAACCTCACAGAAACGGACATACGCGAACAGAACGCACTTGCGATCGTCTCGGTGAAGCGGGTAGGGCTAGTAAGGACACCTACCGCTACACGCCGGCTTTGGAGGCGCCGCACACCGCAGTGCACGCACGGCTTCGGCAGCCATATGCCGAGAACGATGGAGGACACCATGTCACCCCGGCTCGACGCATCGCATACCCCGCTCGCGACGTCGACACCCCCACCGGAACAACTGGATCATCCCATCGACGCCCTCGACGCCTTCGAGGGACTCCCGGAGATCCCCCCGTACGACGAGATCGGCCCGGTCGACGCGCGGGCCCTGTCCAAGACCCTCTTCGAGCGCCTGGAGTCGGTGGAGGAAGGGACGCACGAGTACTCGTACGTCCGCAACACCCTCGTCGAGCTGAACCTCGCGCTCGTCAAGTTCGCCGCCTCCCGCTTCCGCTCCCGCAGCGAGCCGATGGAGGACATCATCCAGGTCGGCACCATCGGCCTGATCAAGGCGATCGACCGCTTCGAACTGGCCCGCGGTGTGGAGTTCCCCACCTTCGCGATGCCGACCATCATCGGCGAGATCAAGCGTTTCTTCCGCGACACCTCGTGGTCCGTGCGGGTGCCGCGCAGACTGCAGGAGCTGCGCCTGGACCTGGCCAAGGCCGGGGACGAGCTGGCCCAGCGGCTGGACCGCGCGCCGACGGTCGCGGAACTGGCCGAGCAGCTGGGCATCTCCAACGACCAGGTCGTCGAGGGCATGGCCGCCTCGAACGCCTACACCGCCTCCTCGCTGGACGCCCAGCCCGAGGAGGACGAGACGGAGGGCGCGCTCGCGGACCGCATCGGGTACGAGGACCACGGGATCGAGGGCATCGAGTACATCGAGTCGCTCAAGCCGCTGATCGCCGGACTCCCGCAGCGGGACCGGAAGATCCTCTCCCTGCGGTTCGTGGCGAACATGACCCAGTCGGAGATCGGTGAGGAGCTCGGCATCTCCCAGATGCACGTCTCCCGGCTGCTGTCGCGCACGCTGGTACGGCTGCGCAAGGGGCTGACGCTCGAGGAGTGACCGGCGCACCCCCGCCGCGGTGACACGCGGAAGCGGCCCGGCCGTCGGAGCCGGACCGCTTCCGTGTGCCGTGGCCCACCTCTCGAAGTGCGCGGGTATCCACGGTCCGTGCGGCCATTCCCGGATTCCCGCCGCCCTTCGGGGCGAACTCGCCCCGGCGTCCCAACCGTTATGGGGTTACCCGCGGAAACCTCTTTCCCCAGCCGTCCCCCTCGACCACTATGGCCCCCCATACCGGCTGGTAGGCCGGACCGGGACCGCAACGACGCGGCCGCCGGTGGTGCGAGGAGGCGGGACGATGGCTCAGGGGGACGGGGCCGGGACGGGCGGGACCGAGGCGGGCGGTGAGTACGAGCACGTACCCGACGCCCGGCTGACCGAACTGCTGCGCTCCGCCGCCGCGACGGCGTACCCCGCGCTGCAGGAACTGCGCCGCCGGCACCACCCGGCGGTGCTGGCCTATGCCCGGCTGTGCGCCGCGAGCGAGTCCGCCGCCCGCCGGCTGGCGGCCGAGGCCGTCACCGCGGCGGCCCGCGAGACGGCCCGCGGGGTCGAGCCGGCCGTCCCGCTGCGCCACCGGCTCCTGCTGCTGACCGCCGGACTGGCGGCCGGCTGGGCCCGCGACGAGCGCTCCGCCGGCGTCGACCCCGCAGTGCTGCTCGTCCTGAACACGTCCGGCCTCCCCGACGGCCCCACCCCGCCCCTCCTCCCCGCGTTCCAGTCGCTGCCGTCCCGTACCCAGGGCCTGGTCTGGTACGGCGTACTGGAGGAGGAGCCGCAGGAGCGGACCGCCGCCTTTCTCGGGCTGAACCGCGCGGACGTGGCCTACGGCACCCCGCAGGCCCTCAAGGCCCTGGCCCAGGCCTGCCTGCGCCGGCGCCTCGCCGCCTCCGACGACCCGCGCTGCGCCGACTTCCGGCGGCTGATCGAGGAGGCGGTACGGCCGGACGGGCCGCGCCACAGCGCCGACCTGGACGCCCACATGGCCCGCTGTCCGCACTGCACGGCCGCGTTCGAGGAGCTGAGGGCCCTGCGGGACGCGCCCCGGCAGACCCTGGCGGAGGGCCTGCTGCCGTTCGGCGCAACGGCGTACCTACGCGCCGAGGAGCCGCCGGCCGTCCCCGGTCCGCCTGCCGTACGGGTGACCCTGCCGCCCCGGCGCCGCGTCCTGCTGGCCTCTGCGGCCGTGGGTGTGGCCCTGACTCCGCTGCTGGTGTTCCTGCTCACCCCGGCCCACGGCGACGACCAGCAGCCGACGGCCGCGACGCCCACGCCTCCCCCGGTGACGGTGACGGCGACGGTCTCCCTCACCCCGTCCCCGACGGCCTCCCCCACGAAGCCCCCGTCCGCGTCCCCCTCGAAGTCCCCTTCCGCGACGCGGAGTCCAGCCCACCGGACGACCACACCCCCGCCGCCGCCCCGGCACACCACCACCCCCCGGCCGACACCCTCCTTCGCACCCCCCGGCACCTCCTTCGCCCAGGTGGTGAACCTGGCGACGGGCCGCTGCCTGGACATCCGCGACGGCGATCTGTCCGAGGGCAACGACGTCATCACGGCCCGCTGCTCCTCCGCCGGCACCCAGCGCTGGCGCTTCGACCCGTACCTGGGCGTGCTGCGCTCGGCGGCCGACGACCGCTTCTGCCTGGACAGCCGGGGCTCGGCGGACCGGGGCGTCGGCATCTGGGAGTGCGACGCGGTCTACAGCGACAACGGCGACAACCTGCGCTTCACCGTCGACCCCGACGGCACGATCCGCCCGGACATCGCCATCGAGACGGCGGTGACCCCGGACGGCCGGTACGGGGTGGACCTGCAGCCGCTGGACGGCAGCGGCGACCAGCGGTGGCGGGCCGGGGCGAGGTGACCGACGCGCCGCCCCTCACACCACCCGCACCCCGCGCCGCCACACCCCGGTCACCAGCGGGACGCCCGGGCGGTACGCCAGGTGGACGTGGCTGGGGGCGTCCAGCAGCGTGAGATCCGCGCAGGCGCCGGGGCCGAGGTGACCGACGTCGGTGCGGCGCAGGGCCGCCGCGCCGCCCGCCGTGGCCGACCAGACCGCCTCGTCGGGCGTCATCCGCATGTCGCGGACGGCCAGGGCGACGCAGAAGGGCACGGAGGAGGTGAAGGAGGAACCGGGGTTGCAGTCCGTGGACAGGGCGACCGTGACGCCCGCGTCCAGCAGGCGGCGCGCGTCCGGCCACTCGGCGCGGGTGGAGAACTCGGCGCCGGGCAGGAGCGTGGCCACCGTGTCGCCGTTCGCCAGGGCGTCGACGTCCGCGTCCGTGAGGTGGGTGCAGTGGTCGGCGCTGGCCGCGTCCAGCTCGACGGCCAGCTGGACGCCGGGGCCATAGGAGAGCTGGTTGGCGTGGACGCGCGGGTGCAGGCCCTTCGCCTTGCCGGCGGTGAGGATCGCGCGGGCCTGGTCGCCGTCGAAGGCGCCCTTCTCGCAGAACACGTCGATCCAGCGGGCGTGCGGCGCGCAGGCGTCCAGCATCTCGCCGGTGACCAGGGCGACATAGGCGGCCGGGTCGTCGGCGTAGTCCGGGGAGACGATGTGCGCGCCGAGGTAGGTCACCTCGTCGGTGTGCCGCGCCGCGAGGCGCAGCGCGCGGGACTCGTCCTCGACGGTGAGGCCGTATCCCGACTTGGTCTCGAAGGTGGTGGTGCCCTGCCGGAGGGCCTCGTCGAGGTAACGGGTGAGGTTCGCCTCCAGTTCCGCGTCCGTCGCGGCGCGGGTGGCGGCGACCGTGGTGCGGATGCCGCCCGCCGTGTAGGAGCGGCCGGACATGCGGGCGTTGAACTCCTGGGTGCGGTCCCCGGCGAAGACCAGGTGGGAGTGCGAGTCCACGAAGCCGGGCAGCACCGCCCGGCCGCCCGCGTCGACCCGGTTGTCAGTGGCGGGTGCTTTGCTGGATTCACCGGTCCACGCGACGCGGTCGCCGTCGATGACGACGGCCGCGTCCTGGATCAGACCGAGGGGGGAGCCGTCACCCAGGGAGGGGTCGTTGGTGACCAGCGTGGCGATGTTGGTGATGACGGTGCTGCTGCTCATGGTGTCCTCGTGGGTGGTCGTCAGGCGCGGAGGGCTTCGACTGCCCGCGCGAGGGCGTGCGGCACATCGGGTACGAGGGTGTGCGCCCCGTCGCGTACGACATGCCGGCCGCCCACGACCGTATGCCGTACGTCCGCCGCGCTCGCCGCGAATACGGCCGTCTCGGCGCCGAGACGCGGCACCGGCCCCGCTGTTCTGACGGAGTCGAGGGCGAGGGTCGTGAAGTCGGCCAGTGCCCCCGCTTCCAGGGTGCCCGCCTCCTCCCAGCCCAACGCCGTGTGACCGTCCGCCGAGGCCGCGCGCAGCAGGGCGGCGGCCGTCCAGTGCCCCCGGGTGCGGGTGCGCAGCCGCTCGTTCAGCTCCATCGCGCGCGCCTCTTCGAGCAGGTCGATGACGGCGTGGCTGTCGGAGCCGAGGGAGAGCGGTGAGCCGGCCCGCTGCAGGGCGACGGCCGGGCCGATGCCGTCGGCGAGGTCCCGCTCGGTCGTCGGGCACATGCAGGTGCCGGTACGGGAGCCGCCGAGCAGAGCGATGTCCTCGTCGGTGAGGTGGGTGTTGTGCACACCGGTGGTGCGCGCACCGAGGACACCGTGGTCGGCGAGCAGCCGGGTGGGTGTGCAGCCGTGTGCGGCGAGGCAGGCGTCGTTCTCGGCGGTCTGCTCCGACAGGTGCACATGCAGCGGTGCCCGCCGCTCCTGCGCCCACCCGGCGACGGTCGCCAACTGGTCGGCCGGTACGGCCCGTACGGAGTGAATCGCCGCCCCGATCCGCGCGTGGTCCCGCGCCTTGAGAACCGCACAGCGTTCGGCCCAGGCCTCCGCGCCGCCGTCGGAGAAGCGCAGCTGGTGGGTGTTGGGCGGCTCGCCGAAGCCGGCCGACACATAACAGGTGTCGAGGAGGGTGATCCGGATGCCGGCCTCGGCGGCGGCGTCGATCAGCGCCTCCCCCATGGCGTTGGGGTCCGCGTAGGGGGTGCCGCCGGGCGCGTGGTGCACGTAGTGGAACTCGCCGACACCGGTGATGCCGGCCAGGGCCATCTCGGCGTACACCGCGCGGGCCAGGGCGTGGTAGGTGTCCGGGGTCAGCCGGTCCGCGACGGAGTACATCACCTCGCGCCAGGTCCAGAAGGTGCCGGAGCCGACCTGGACGGTGCCGCGCAGTGCCCGGTGGAAGGCGTGGCTGTGGGCGTTGGCGAGCCCCGGCAGGGTCAGCCCGCGCAGTATCTCGGCACCGGGCGGCGGGGTGGCGACGCCGGTGCGGACTGTGCCGATCCGCCCGCCTTCGACCTCCAGCACGACCCCCGGCTCGACGTTCGTGCCGAGCCAGGCGTGCTCCAACCAGTAGGTCCGCTTGGTCACCTGCAGGCCAGCCCTTCCAGTACGTCGGCGAGCGCGCGCACCCCGGCCACACAGTCGTCCTCGGCGGCGAACTCGGCCGGGGAGTGCGAGACACCGGTGGGGTTGCGCACGAACAGCATGGCGGTCGGAATGCTGCCGGAGAGGATTCCGGCGTCGTGTCCGGCCCCGGTCCCCAGGACGGGCACCTTCAGGCCGGTGTCCTTGCCGAGGATGCGGCCGAGTTCGTCGCGCAGCGCGTGATCGAACTCCACGACCGGGGTGAAGGACTCGCGCACGACGTCCAGGTCGATGCCGTGGGCGTCGGCGTACTCGCGTGCGGCCTTCTCCACGCCCCCGACCACCGTGTCCAGGGTCTCCTGGTCGGCGGCGCGGGAGTCGAGCCAGCCGCGCACGAGGGAGGGGATCGCGTTGACCCCGTTGGGCTCCACCATGATCTTCCCGAAGGTGGCGACGGCACCGGCGAGTTCGGCCTCGCGGCGGGCGGCGAGCACGGTCTCGGCGTAGGACGGCATCGGGTCGCGCCGGTCGGCCAGCCGGGTGGTGCCGGCGTGGTTGGCCTCGCCCCGGAAGTCGAACCGCCAGCGCCCGTGCGGCCAGATGGCACTGGCGATGCCCACCCGGTCCCCGGACAGGTCCAAGGCCCGTCCCTGCTCGACGTGCAGCTCGACGAAGGCGCCGATCCGGGCCAGCCGCTCGGGGTCGGCCCCGATGCCCTCGGGGTCGTACCCGGCGGCCTCCATGGCCTGCGGCAGGGTGACCCCGTCGCCGTCGGTGAGCCGATGGGCCTGCTCGACGCTCAACTGCCCGGCGGTGAGCCGGGACCCGACACAGGCGAGCCCGAACCGGGCCCCTTCCTCGTCACCGAAGTTGACGATGGCCAGGGGCCTGCCGAACCGCGCGCCCCTGCCGCGTAGCTCGTCCAGCGCGGCGAAGGAGGACACGACGCCGAGCGGCCCGTCGAAGGCCCCGCCGTCCGGCACGGAGTCCAGGTGCGAGCCGGTGACCACGGCGTCACCTGCGGTCGGGTCGCCCAGCCAGGCCCACTGGTTCCCGTTCCGGTCGACCTCGTACGTCAGCCCGCGCCCCTCGGCCTGCTCCCTGAACCAGTCCCGGCACTCGGCATCGGCCCCAGTCCAGGCGTAACGGCGGTAACCACCGGAGTCGGCGTGCCGCCCGACGGGAAGCAGTTCCGTCCACATCTCGTGGAAGGAACGGGCGGCCGGCACGGGCCGCGGGCAGTCGTTCCGCAAGGCGGAACGGGCGGGCACAGCCGAACCCGCAGGCGGCGACGAGAGCTCAACCCCCGCCGACGAGTTGCCGGGCCCGCCCTCACCAGTGGTCACGCCTCGTCACCCTCACGCATCGGCACCCGAACCCCCCGCTCGGTCGCCACCGACTCCGCGATGTCGTACCCGGCGTCGACGTGCCGGATGACACCCATGCCGGGGTCGTTGGTCAGCACGCGCCGGATCTTCTCGCCGCCCAGCTTCGTACCGTCGGCCACGGTGACCTGACCGGCGTGGATGGAACGGCCCATACCGACACCGCCGCCGTGGTGGAGGGAGACCCACGACGCGCCCGAGGCCACGTTGACCATCGCGTTCAGCAGCGGCCAGTCGGCGATCGCGTCGGACCCGTCGAGCATCGCCTCGGTCTCGCGGTACGGCGAGGCCACCGACCCGCAGTCCAGGTGGTCGCGGCCGATCGCCAGCGGAGCCGCCAGCTCACCGGAGGCCACCATGTCGTTGAAGCGCTCGCCGGCCTTGTCGCGCTCGCCGTATCCGAGCCAGCAGATACGCGCGGGCAGACCCTGGAAGTGGACCCGCTCGCCGGCCATCTTGATCCAGCGGGCCAGGGACTCGTTCTCCGGGAACAGCTCCAGGATCGCCTTGTCGGTCTTGGCGATGTCGGCGGGGTCGCCGGACAGGGCAGCCCAGCGGAACGGGCCCTTGCCCTCGCAGAAGAGCGGGCGGATGTAGGCGGGCACGAAACCGGGGAAGGCGAACGCCCGGCCGTAGCCGGCCAGCTGGGCCTCGCCACGGATGGAGTTGCCGTAGTCGAACACCTCGGCGCCGGCGTCCATGAAGCCGACCATGGCCTCGACGTGCTTCGCCATGGACTCCCGGGCACGGGTGGTGAAGCCGGCCGGGTCCTTCGCGGCGGCGTCGGCCATGTCCTCGAAGGCCACGCCCACCGGCAGGTAGGCCAGCGGGTCGTGGGCGGAGGTCTGGTCGGTGACGATGTCGATGGGGGCGTTCATCGCGAGCAGCTGCGGGACCAGCTCGGCCGCGTTGCCGAGGACACCGATGGACAGCGGGCGGCGGGCGTCACGCGCCTCGACGGCCAGCTGCAGCGCGTGGTCGAGGGAGTCGGCCTTCACGTCCAGGTAGCGGTGCTCGATGCGGCGCTCGATGGCGCGCGGGTCGCAGTCGATGCAGAGGGCGACGCCGTCGTTCATCGTCACGGCGAGGGGCTGGGCGCCGCCCATGCCGCCGAGGCCGGCGGTCAGGGTGATGGTGCCCGCGAGGGTGCCGTTGAACTTCTTCGCGGCGACGGCGGCGAAGGTCTCGTAGGTGCCCTGGAGGATGCCCTGGGTGCCGATGTAGATCCAGGAGCCGGCGGTCATCTGGCCGTACATGGTCAGGCCGAGGGCCTCCAGGCGGCGGAACTCCTCCCAGTTGGCCCAGTCGCCGACCAGGTTGGAGTTGGCGATCAGGACACGCGGGGCCCACTCGTGGGTCTGCATGACGCCGACCGGGCGGCCGGACTGGACCAGCATGGTCTCGTCCTGCTTGAGGGTCCTGAGGGTGCGCACCATGGCGTCGAAGGAGCGCCAGTCACGGGCGGCCTTGCCGGTGCCGCCGTAGACGACGAGCTTGTCGGGGTGCTCGGCGACCTCGGGGTCGAGGTTGTTCTGCAGCATGCGCAGGGCGGCTTCCTGCTGCCATCCCAGGGCACTGAGTTCCGTGCCGCGCGGTGCTCGTACGGGGCGGGGTCCCGACATCGTCTGCCTCCTCCTGTTACTACATCTATTCACATCCTGCAGCCCTGAATAGAACTAGTCAATACGTCGGGGCGCACCCGTCCGCGTGCCGCCGGTGTTTGGCTGGATGTACGCGGAACGGGCACGAGGGGACACGAGGGGAGAGGTCGTGGAGCGGGAGATCGAAACGGAGGCCGCCGAGGCGCGGGAGCGCGCCGCCCGGCGGGACGAGGCCGTGCGGGCCGCCGTCGAGCAGGGACTGCTGGGGCCGGACGCCGCCGTGGCGGGGCTGCTGGACGTGACCGGGATCCGGGAGTCGGCGGCGGCCCTGCGGGCGGCCTTCGACGCGGTCCTGCCGCCCGGGACACCCGTACTGCACGCCTTCGCGGTGAAGGCGACCCCGCTGGTGCCGGTGCTGCGGCTGCTGCACGAGGCGGGCATCGGCGCGGAGGTGGCCAGCCCGGGCGAGCTGGCGCTGGCCCGCGCGGCCGGGGTGCCGGCCGGCCGGACCGTGCTGGACTCGCCCGCCAAGACCCCGGCGGAGCTGCGCGAGGCGCTGGCGCTGGGGATCGCGGTGAACGCCGACAATCCGCAGGAGCTGGACCGCCTGGACGCCCTCGTCCGGGCCACGCCCAGCCGGTCCCCGCTCGGCATCCGGGTGAACCCGCAGGTCGGCGGCGGCACGATCGGGGCGACCTCGACGGCGACCGAGACCTCGAAGTTCGGGGTGGCGCTGCGCGACGAGGGCGCGCGCGAGTGGGTCGTACGGGCGTACCTGGACCGGCCGTGGCTGACCCGGCTGCACGCGCACACCGGCTCGCAGGGCATCCCGCTGTCGCTGCTGGCGCGGGGCGCGGCGGAGGCGTACGCGCTCGCGCAGGAGGTCAACGAGCGGGCCGGGCGGCGGCAGATCGACACGCTCGACATCGGCGGCGGACTGCCGGTGAACTTCGCGGCCGAGGCGACGGCGCCGTCGTACGCGCGGTACGCCCGGCTGCTGGCCGAACAGGTGCCGGGGCTGTTCGACGGCCGGTACGGGCTGGTGACCGAGTTCGGGCGGTCGCTGCTGGCCAAGCACGGCACGGTGGTGGCCCGGGTGGAGTACACGAAGAGCGCGGGCGGGCGGCGGATCGCGGTGACGCACGCGGGCGTGCAGGTGGCGACGCGGACCGTGTACGCACCGGGGGCGTGGCCGCTCAGGATCGGCGCGTACGACGCCAAGGGGCGGCCGAAGCCGGGGCCGGAGGTGGTGCAGGACGTGGCCGGGCCGGCCTGCTTCTCGGGCGACCTGCTGGCGGAGGGCCGCGCACTGCCGCTGCTGGAGCAGGGCGACTACGCGGCGGCGCTGGACACGGGCGCGTACTACTTCGCCCACCACTACGCCTACAACTCCCTGGCCCGGCCCGGCGTCTACGGCTTCGCACCGGACGGTTCGGGAGGGGTG
Organism: Streptomyces sp. NPDC037288; assembly: GCF_055603265.1. Taxonomy (NCBI): domain Bacteria; kingdom Bacillati; phylum Actinomycetota; class Actinomycetes; order Kitasatosporales; family Streptomycetaceae; genus Streptomyces; species Streptomyces sp. NPDC037288. The sequence continues at coordinate 118,523 of NZ_JBVJVY010000013.1, read as the reverse complement.
GCCTTCGCCACCGTGCGGGAGCCGCAGACGGTCGCCGAGGTGGTGGCGGAGTCCGGCGGAGCGCACGCGCCCGCGCTCACCACCCTCCGGGCGCCCGGGAGCCGTTGACACGCCCCCGGCACCCTCGAACAAATAGGTCAACCGCCTGAGGGCACACGTCAGTTGACCCACACTAGTACGCCGGACGCATGTTCCACTGGAAAATGCCAAAGGCTCCCACTTCCGCGCGCACGGTGCGTAGTGTCACTGTCACTCAGCCGGAGTCCCAGGCGGGAGGGGAACCCACGGTGCCCGGAATCGACGAGTGCCTGCTGGAAGCGATGCGGTTACCCGGTGCGCGGGGTGCGGCACTGGTGGACTGGACGAGCGGACTGGCTCTCGGCACGGTCGGGGAGGCGCCCGGCGGCGATCACGAGACGACCGCCGCCGAGGCCGCCGAACTGGCGCGGATGGCCGCCGAGCACGGAGCCTTCGCGGTCCACGGGGACGGGCACCCGCCCGTCGAGGACGTGATCGTCAGCAACCACGACAGTTACCACCTGCTGCGGTTCGTGGACACGTCCTTCGACAGCAGCGTCTTCCTGCACCTGTGGCTGGGCCGCGAGGAGGGCAATCTCGCGCTCGCCCGGATCCGGCTCGGCGAGATGGCGGACCGGCTGGTGCTCGGATGACCGTGGTCCAGACACCTCCGCCGCCGCTGCCCGTGCGGGACAAGTCGGCCCCCCGGGCGCTGTCGCCGATGCTGACCCGGCTCGCCGAGGAGCGGGCCACCGGCGTCCTGGTGCGCGAGCACGGCACCCTGTACCTCGCCGAGGGCCGGGTGGTACACGCCGAGAGCCCCCTCGCCCCCGGTCTCGACGTGCTCCTCACGGCCCACGGCACCCTCGCGACCGCCGCCTGGCAGCGGGCCGCCTCCCAGGCCGCCGGCCCGCTGCAGGCCGCCGAACTCCTCCTGGAGGCCGGGCTGTTACCGGCCGGCGCGCTGGAGCTGTGCCATCTGGACGCGCTGTACGACGCCGGGTACTTCACGCTGGCCCCCAGCAGCACCCCGGGACACTTCCGCTACGACAACGCGCCCCGCATCGGCCCGCTGCCCTCGGTCCCGGTCGTCGCCCTGGAACGCGAGACACTGCGCCGCCGCCTGATGCTGCACCGGCTGTGGCCGGACCCGGCCGCCGACAGCGCCCCGCTGATCCGCGCGGACCCGGCCGCCGGACCGGCCGCCACCGCGCCCGTCACACCCCGGCAGCGGGCCGTCCTGGACCGTGTGGACGGCGTCCGCACGGCCACCGCGATCGCCCGGAACCTGGGCCGGCAGGCCTTCCACACGCTGGTCGACGTACGCCGGCTCGCGGCGGCCGGCCGGGTCACCCCCCTGGCACCCGTCGTCACGGAGCCCGCCCCGCCGCCCCCGCCCCCACCCCCGGTCACCGACCCCGACATCGCGCTGCTGAAGAGGCTCAGGGATGCGCTGGAGGCGCTTTGAACGGCACCGCCCCGCCGAGAGGAGAGAGCTGATGGTGTCCGAGGAGGACCTCCAGGCCGTCCTGGCCGAGCTGCACCGGCTGCGCACCCGGGTGCCGCAGCTCACCGGCGCCCTGGCGGCCGGCGTCGACGGACTCGTCGTCGCCCACGACACTCCCGGAGTCGACCCGGAGGGCCTGTCCGCGCTCACCGCCGCCGCCCTCGGCGTCGCCGTGCGGGTCACCGACGCCACCGGCAACGGCGGCTTCCGGGAACTGCTGGTGCGCGGCGAGAGCGGCTACGTCGCCACCTACACGGCCGGCCGCACCGCCGTACTGACCCTGCTCGCCGAAGGCCGGGTCAACGTCGGCCGGCTGCACCTGGAGGGCCGCCGGGCCGGCGCCCGCATCGGGGAGCTGCTGGACGCCGCCGAGGCCGCCGCCCGGGAGGCCCGCCGGCCCGTGCGGCCCCTGGGCGCCGTCAGCACCGCGCCCCCGACCCGTACCCGCACCACCCGCACCCCCCGCACCACGGCCGCCGAGGCGCACACCGCGACCGACGGCTGAGACAGACCCGACCGTTCCGAAAGGACCACCATGGCCAACACCGAGACCGCGCTGAAGGAAGCCCTCACGTCCATCGAGGGCGCCACCGGCGTCGCGCTCGTCGACTACACCAGCGGAATGGCGCTGGGCACGATGGGCGGCAGCAAGAGCTTCGACCTGAACGTGGCCGCAGCGGGCAACACCGACGTGATCCGCGCCAAGATGCGCACGATGGAGATGCTGGGCCTCAAGGGCGGCATCGAGGACATCCTGATCACACTGACGGACCAGTACCACCTGGTCCGCCTGCTCAAGAGCCGCGGCGGCAACGGCTTGTTCCTCTACCTGGTCCTCGACTCCTCCCGGGCCAACCTGGCGATGGCCCGGCACCAGCTGAAGAGGATCGAGGAGGAGCTGGAGGTCTAGTCAGACGAGGGCCGCGGTACGGCGGCGGGCCCCGCCCGGGGCCGCGTCGCCGGCCGCGATGCCCGTACCGCGCAGACCCTTCACGGACCTGCCCGCCGGGCCCCCGCCGCGCCGGTCGAGCCAGTCGACACGCACCCACAGCAGCGTCTCCCCGGCTCGCTCCCGCCGCCCGATCCAGGCGGCCTTGAGCCACAGCCCGGTGCCGAGCCCGGCCAGCAGCATGCCGCCGGCCGCGGGCACGGCGAAGGCCGAACCGAGCGCGGCGGCGCAGGCCAGCAGCAGCCACCCGCGGTGCCCCCGGCGCCAGTTGCGCACCGTCACCGCACGGTCCTGCAGCACGTCGTACTTGCCCGCGCGGGCCGCACCGCGAGCGAGGTCGCCGTACCGCCGGCGTCGTACGAGCGCCATGGCGGCCGCGCCCACGAGGAACAACGCGGCCCCGGCGAGCACCCCGATCCGGCGCCCGGTCATCCCCTGCGGCAGCACACCGATCCCGGTGGCGAACACCCCGGACCACCACAGCGGTGCGGCCCCCGCCCGTACGACGACGGCCACCCGGGCCAGCCCCTGTCCTCCGCGCGCCACGTCATCCTCCCGTGTCACGTGTCCGCGAACATGCCTCGCAGGGAACCTAGCGGCAGAACGTGAGACGAATCTGAGAGCACACGCGGAGGACGGCCGGTCACTCCACGAACAGACCCCGGACCGCCGCCTTCGCGTCGAACTCCTCCAGCCGGGCCTGCGCCTGGGGCAGGTCGTCGCAGACCGCCTCCAGCAGCACCCGCCCGAGCAGCATCGGCGCGCACGCGGTGTCGAAGGCGAGCCCGGTGCCGACGGCGGCGGGCAGCAGCAGATCGGAGTACTTGGCGACCGGAGCGAACGCGGAGTCGGCGACCGTGACGGTCGTCAGGCCCACGTCCTTGGCGTAGGCGAGGGTGTCGACGACCTCGCGCGGATGGCGGGGCAGCGCGAAGCACAGCAGCGCGGAGGCACCGGCGCGGACGGCCGCGTCGATCCGGTCCTGGATCATCGTGCCGCCCTCGTTGAGCAGCCGGACGTCCGGGTGCACCTTGGCGGCGAAGTAGGCGAAGCCGTACGCCTGGGAGGCGGCGGCGCGCAGGCCGAGCACCGGCAGCGCACGCGAGGCGGCCAGGATCCGGCCGGCCCTCTGCACCGGACGCGGGTCGGCCAGCAGGTCGGCGAGGTGCCGCAGGTTCTCGATCTCGGCCTCGACGGCCTGCTGGTACTCGTTGAAGGCGCCCGCCTCGGCGGCCGGTTCGGCGGGTACGACCTCGCGCAGGTGCTTGCGCAGCGCCGGATAGCCGTCGAAGCCGAGCGCGACGGCGAACCGGGTCACCGACGGCTGGCTGACCCCGGCCAGCTCGGCCAGCTCCACGCTGGACAGGAAGGGCACGTCGGCGGCCCGCCGCACCATGCTGTGCGCGATCCGGCGCTGGGTCGGCGTGAGCCGGTGCCCTTCGAAGAGCGCCTGCAGGCGGTTCGCGGGGCTGTCGCTCCCGCCACCGGAGGTCACATCGCCGGAGGCCACACCGGTACTCCTGTCCACGCTCATGACGCGCTCCCCCTCCAGATGTCCGTGAACCGGTCGAGCAGTGCGGCCGCCGCCGTCACGTCGCCCGTGAGCGGCCGGTCGGCCGGATCGGCGTCGAGGACCGTCCCGGCGAGCGCGAACGCCCGTCCGGCCGGCAGCCCGGGGTCGGGCCTGCGGTGCCGCTGGCGCGGTGTGCGGACGGCGGCGACGAGTTCGCAGCCGACCAGCAGACGGTACGCACCGCACGCGCGCGGGGTCTGCCGCGCGGCGAGCGAGGCGGAGCCCGCCTGTTCCTCGACGCCCCGGGAGAGTACAGCGTGACCGGGCGAGGCGGGCGCGCAGAGGGCCCGCAGATCGCCGGGGGCCGCTCCGGCCGGGTACTCCGGGATCATCGCGCCGCAGGAGGCCGGGGCCGGCAGCTGGTTGGCGCGCACGGCGAGCCTCGTACGGGCCTGGCGGGCGGGAAGCTCGGCACCGATGCCGCCGGCGTGGCCGCGCAGCAGGCGCCGGCCGTGGCCGGCGGCGGCCCCGGGGACCACGACCGTCATGGCCCGCGTGGACGGCGCGGACTCCGGCGCGTCCACGCTACGAGACGACATCAAGCCCACACTCCCCTCACCCGGACATCCGGACCGGCTCTGTGACCACCGGAACCTATTCAGTCACCAAGAACTCTGCATGACGTTATACAGCCAGGCAAGGGGCCCGCGGCCCGGTGCGAAGAGGGGGGCTGTCCCCAGTGCGGGGGAAGTGACCACTCCGTAGGCTCGGGCCCATGAGCACACTGGACTCGCCGGACGCGAGCCTGAAGAAGGACGCGGACCTGCGGAAGGAACTCGACGCCACCGTGCGGGCCCGCACGGACCTGGGCGACGAGTACGACTCCGCGCTGGTCGACTCCTTCCTGGAGAGGGTCGAGCAGCGGATCGACGACGCGGTGGACCGCCGGGTGCGGCGGCACCTGGCCGAGCAGCGGATGGAGACGGCGCGCGGCGCCCGGCGCCCGAAGGACGCCGACACCTGGGCGGAGCGCTTCGGGTTCGGCATCATCTCGCTGGTCCTGGCGGTCCCGCTGACCGCCGTCGGCGGTGGCATCGCGGGCACGGCCGGGACGCTGGCGACCTGGGTCGGCATCGTCGGCGTCAACTTCGCCCAGGCGGTGCGCGTCAACCCGGAGCTCCTCACCGGGCGGCGGCGCTCGTCGTCCGAGGACTGACCGTCCTCACGCCTGCCGGGCCGGCAGCACCATGATCTGGCGGAGGTTGACGTGCCGGGGCCCGCTGGTGGCGTAGGCGACGAGGTCAGGGAGTGCCGCGTACGGCGTGAAGAAGATACGGCACCCGGTGGCGGGCCTGCTGACCCTGCCGTACGAGACCCTGACGATCCCGGCGGCCCCCGGGCAGACGATCGTGGCGTACACCCCGGAACCGGGGCCGGAGGCGGCGGAACGCCTTGCCCCGCTGGGGGGTTGGGAATCCAGCAGCGCACCCTGAGGCGCACGGAAAGCCGCGGAGAAGGCTTTCGCGGGGACCGCCGCACCCCCGTTGCCGGGGGGCGGGACGACGGCGGTCCCCGCGAGGGACGCGGGCCGGGTCAGGCCGGGCCCCCGCGTCCGTGGCGTCCATGGAGGTCCGGGAGCCGCTCCGGAGGTCCTTGGCGCCGTTCTGCGCCGGCCGGGGCGGGGAGCCGCTCCCGCCCTGCCGACACCCACCAATGTGCCGGACCCGTGTTAAGCGGGTGCTGCGCGCACGTGACACTTCCGGGACGGCTTCGGGCGGCCCAGGTCACCGCATGTTCGCCGGATACACGGGCCGTTCACCGCCGGGCCGTTACTTGTTCCCGCCCTTGGCCAGGAAGGCCAGCAGGTCCTGCCGGCTGACCACGCCGGTCGGCTTGCCCTCGACCAGGACGATCGCCGCGTCGGCCGAGCCGAGCACGGACATCAGGTCGCCGACCGGCTCGCCGGAGCCGACCTGGGGCAGCGGGGCGGACATGTGCTTCTCCAGCGGGTCCTCGAGGGAGGCCCGCTTGTTGAAGAGCGCGTCCAGCAACTCCCGCTCCACGACGGACCCGACGACCTCGGCGGCCATCACGTCGGGGTGACCGGCGCCCGGCTTGACGACCGGCATCTGCGAGACGCCGTACTCGCGCAGCACCTCGATGGCCTCGCCGACGGTCTCCTCCGGGTGCATGTGCACGAGGGAGGGGATGGTGCCGCCGGCCTTGTCGTTCAGGACGTCGGCGACGCGGGCGCTCGGGCCCTCGTCCTCCAGGAAGCCGTAGTCGGCCATCCACTCGTCGTTGAAGATCTTCGACAGGTACCCACGGCCGCTGTCCGGGAGCAGCACGACCACGACGTCGTCCGGGCCGAGCCGCTCGGCGACCCGCAGCGCGGCGACGACGGCCATGCCGCAGGAGCCGCCGACGAGCAGGCCCTCCTCCTTGGCCAGGCGGCGGGTCATCTGGAAGGCGTCCTTGTCGGACACGGCGACGATCTCGTCGGCGACGGTGCGGTCGTAGGCGGTCGGCCAGAAGTCCTCACCGACGCCCTCGATCAGGTACGGCCGCCCCGAGCCGCCGGAGTACACCGAGCCCTCGGGGTCGGCGCCGATGACCTGGACCGTGCCGTCGCTGGCGTCCTTCAGATAGCGGCCGGTACCGGAGATGGTCCCTCCCGTACCCACGCCCGCCACGAAGTGGGTGATCTTCCCCTCGGTCTGCTCCCACAGCTCGGGGCCGGTCGAGTGGTAGTGCGACAGCGGGTTGTTGGGGTTGGAGTACTGGTCGGGCTTCCAGGCACCCGGGGTCTCCCGGACGAGCCGGTCGGAGACGTTGTAGTAGGAATCCGGGTGCTCCGGCGCCACGGCGGTCGGGCAGACGACCACTTCCGCGCCGTACGCGCGCAGCACGTTGATCTTGTCGGTGGAGACCTTGTCAGGGCAGACGAAGATGCACTTGTAGCCCTTCTGCTGGGCGACGATCGCCAGTCCCACGCCGGTGTTGCCACTGGTCGGCTCGACGATCGTGCCGCCCGGCTTCAACTCCCCGCTCTCCTCGGCGGCCTCGATCATGCGCAGGGCGATGCGGTCCTTCACGGAGCCGCCCGGGTTGAAGTACTCCACCTTGGCCAGGACGGTGGCCTGGATGCCCTTGGTCACGTTGTTGAGCCGCACCAGCGGGGTGTTGCCGACGAGGCTGATCATCGAGTCGTGGAATCGCACCGTTGTCTCCGGTCGCTGCAAAAGAAGTGTTCGTAGTGGTGTCGCCAGCCTAAGGCCAGGTGTGTGGCCGTGGCGGTCGTTCACTCCCCGTTGAGATTGGCACACGGTCGGTACGGGGCAAGGAGTGGATGTACGGCTATGAGGAGGTGGCGGCGACGCATGACGAGCATGTCGAGGGCGAGAGTGGCCCGCCGCATCGCGGCCGGAGCGGCGTACGGCGGTGGCGGGGTCGGGCTGATCGGCGCGGCCGCCGTCGGCGTGCTGCTGGCGGAGGTCCGTCTGGCGCGGCGCCATGTGGGCAACGGCAGCGGCGGCCGGGTCCCGGTGGCCGACGGCGTCTACGGCCATGTGTACGACGTCCCCGGGGAACCGCCCCTGCGTCTGACCATGCTCGGCGACTCGACGGCGGCCGGGCAGGGCGTGCACCGGTCGGGCCAGACACCGGGCGCGCTGCTGGCCTCGGGCCTGGCGGCGGTGGCGGAGCGCCCGGTGGAACTCCGCAACGTCGCCCTGCCGGGCGCCCAGTCCGACGACCTGGACCGCCAGGTGGCCCTGGTCCTGTCGTCCTCGGCTCCCGTCCCGGACATCTGCGTGATCATGATCGGCGCGAACGACGTGACGCACCGGATGCCGCCGACCCGTTCGGTACGGCACCTGTCGGCGGCGGTACGACGGCTGCGCACGGCCGGCGCGGAGGTGGTGGTCGGCACGTGTCCCGACCTCGGCACCATCGAGCCGGTGCAGCAGCCGCTGCGCTGGCTGGCCCGGCGGGCCTCCCGGCAGCTGGCGGCGGCGCAGACGATCGGGGCGGTGGAACAGGGGGGCCGGACCGTGTCGCTGGGCGACCTCCTGGGCCCGGAGTTCGAGGCGAACCCGCGGGAGCTGTTCGGCCCGGACAACTACCACCCCTCGGCCGAGGGGTACGCGACGGCGGCGATGGCCCTCCTGCCGACGGTGTGCGCGGCGCTGGGTCTGTGGCCGGCGGAGGAGGAACGGCCGGACGTCTCGCGGCGCGAGGGTTTCCTGCCGGTGGCACGGGCCGCCGCGGAAGCCGCTTCCGAGGCGGGCACGGAGGTCACGGCGGCGATGCCTACGGGGCCCCGGGGGCCCTGGGCTCTGCTGAAGCGGCGCCGCCGCCGGCGGGTACCCGAGGCGGAGCCGGCACGCCCCTCCGTGTGACCCGCCTGGGGCCTGCCGCCCCGGCGCCCTGTCAGCCGACGGGCGTCCGCCATGGCCAAGCAAGCGCTTAGAAAGTGCGGTCAGTGTCACACCGCAACACCGATGACCACAGAAGTACGGCCGGGTAACTTCCCAACCGGCCCTGCCCAAACCCGTTCACATGGAGCCCGTGATGCCCGAAGCCGTCATCGTCTCGACCGCCCGCTCCCCCATCGGCCGCGCAGGCAAGGGCTCCCTGAAGGACCTGCGCCCCGACGACCTGACCGCCACGATCATCCAGGCCGCGCTCGCCAAGGTCCCCGAGCTCGACCCCAGGGACATCGACGACCTGATGCTCGGCTGCGGCCTCCCCGGCGGCGAGCAGGGCCACAACCTCGGCCGGATCGTCGCCGTACAGATGGGCATGGACCACCTGCCGGGCTGCACGATCACCCGCTACTGCTCCTCGTCCCTGCAGACCTCCCGCATGGCCCTGCACGCCATCAAGGCCGGCGAGGGCGACGTCTTCATCTCGGCCGGCGTCGAGACGGTCTCCCGGTACGTCAACGGCAGCTCCGACATGCCGGGCACGTACAACCCGCTGTTCGCCGAGGCCCAGGCCCGCACCGCGGCCGTCGCCGAGTCCGAGGGTTCCACCTGGCACGACCCGCGCGAGGACGGCCTGCTGCCCGACCCGTACATCGCGATGGGCCAGACCGCCGAGAACCTGGCCCGCGCCAAGGGCATCAGCCGCCAGGAGATGGACGAGTTCGGCGTCCGCTCGCAGAACCTCGCCGAGCAGGCCGTCAAGAACGGCTTCTGGGAGCGCGAGATCACCCCGGTGACGCTTCCCGACGGCACGGTCGTCAGCAAGGACGACGGCCCCCGCCCCGGCGTCACCCTGGAGGGCGTCGCCGGTCTGAAGCCGGTCTTCCGCCCGGACGGGCTCGTCACCGCCGCCAACTGCTGCCCGCTCAACGACGGCGCCGCCGCGGTCGTCATCATGTCCGACACCAAGGCCCGCGAGCTGGGTCTGACCCCGCTCGCCCGCATCGTGTCGACGGGCGTCTCCGGCCTGTCCCCGGAGATCATGGGCCTCGGCCCGGTGGAGGCCTCCCGGCAGGCCCTGCGGCGCGCCGGCCTGACCATGGACGACATCGACCTGGTCGAGATCAACGAGGCCTTCGCCGCCCAGGTGATCCCCTCCTACCAGGACCTCGGCATCGACCTCGACAAGCTGAACGTCAACGGCGGCGCCATCGCCGTCGGCCACCCCTTCGGCATGACCGGCGCCCGGATCACCGGCACGCTCATCAACTCCCTGCAGTGGCACGACAAGCAGTTCGGCCTGGAGACGATGTGCGTCGGCGGCGGCCAGGGCATGGCGATGGTCATCGAGCGCCTCAGCTGACACACCGTCCGTAGCGGACCAGGCACGTCACGTCAGGAACCGGCCCGGAACCGAGGAAACCCCAAGGTTCTGGGCCTTTCCGTGATCCAATCTCGCCCAGGATGTGACCTATCTCGCTCACCGGACACATCAGTGCAGGTCAGCGCCGGTCAGCGCGGTAGGCGGCCCCGGCGCGAACTCAAAGTCCCGTCCGTTTCGTGACGTTACGCACTGACAGCTGGATAGTCCGCCCTTCAAGCTGATGTAGGAAGTCGGGGGTCGACTTTGAACCGGGAGTACGTCAGTGAGCGCCATGCCGATCGCCCTGCTGCTCACCACGGCCGCCACCGGCGCCGTGGGCGTCGCCGTCCTGCGCACCGTTCTGAAGCTGCGCCGCCAGCTCAGGGAGCTGCAGACCCAGCTCGCGGAGAACCAGTCAGCCGCCATGCGCGGGCTGCTGCCGAACGCCCGCAGCCACTCCGACGCCGACCAGATACGCGCCGCCGTGGCCGAGGCGCTCGCCGAGGAGCGGGAGCGGGAGCTGGCCGAGGCGCGCGCCTTCTGGGCCGCCCAGGAGGCCCGTGACGCCTCCGACACCCCCACTCTGCTCGGCCTGCCCGACGCCGACCTGTTCCTGCCCCGGCAGACCGACTTCGCGGGCCTGGAGCCGGTGTCCGAGCCGACCGCCGAGGCCGACGAGTTCGCCGGGGAGTCCCCGGAGCTGGCCGCGGCCCGCCGCCGCCACCCCTCGCACCCCGACTTCGTCCCGGTGCAGTCGCCGGCGGTGAACGACCACGAGCGCACGGCGACCACGCTGGAGCAGCTGGCCGCGGAGCGCGTCGAACTCTCCGACGTCCGTCCGGGCCCGCTCGGCACCCTCGACGTCTACGTCTTCGCCGACGGCACCACCCTGTGCATGACCCCGGGCCACCGCGAGACCGCCGAACGCCTGGCGGCGGCGGTGGACGCGGGCGAGGCCCCGTACCTGCTGGGCGGCTCGGGCGTCTCCGGCGCCTACACGCTGACCTTCGCGTGCGGCGAGGACATGGTCTACATCCTGGCCGACCGGGTCATAGCGTCGCTTTGAGACACCGGCGAGGGCCGGCGCCCGTCCGGCCTAGACGCCCGCCCTCTGCCGCGCCTCCTCAACCATCCGGACCGATTCGGCGACCTCGTCCTCGGTCCGCAGCACCAGTGCCAAATCGTGCGCGGCGACGAGGATTTGATCAGCCGCCGCGAACATCCCCGCATCCGGCATCTCCCGGGCCTCACTCCCCGGCTCCTCAACGGCCTGCGCCCGCCGGGCCAACTCCCTGGCCAGTGCCAGTGCCTCCGCGGCAGCGCCCCGCTGAAGGCGGCTCTGCGGCGCCGCGCGCAACCGGTCGGCGAAGTGATCCACTGCTTGGGTCAAGGGCGTCGTATCAACCACGCGCCGAGCGTAACGTGCCGCACTGTTGCCAATACGCGAACGCTCAGGCACGGTGACGTGAAGGACCGGCTTACATCCCCTTTGCGTCCGGAGGCGCCGATGTCCCAACTCTTCTCCGAGGAGACCCACCGCAATCTGCTCGCCCGCATCCCCCATTGCACCGGCCGTGAAGTCTCCGACTGGCTGCGCACCGTAGAAGAAGGCCCCGCCCTGTTCCGCTTCGAGGAGAAGGTCAGCTGGCTCCGGCACGAGTACGACCTCGCGTACGGCCACGCGAAGGCGATCGTCCACGAGTACGACCTGAGGAGGGCGGCGCGCAAGCTGCTCTAGACGGCGAAGGGCCCCGGGGCGGAACCCGGGGCCCTTGCTCATGACCGGCACATGTGCTGCTCGCGCTAGTCGTTGTTGGTGAAGATCGCCACCAGCCGGAGCATCTCGACGTAGATCCACACCAGGGTCATGGTGAGGCCGAACGCGGCCAGCCAGGACTCGTTGCGCGGGGCGCCGTAGGCGATGCCGTCCTCGATCTGCTTGAAGTCGAGGGTCAGGAAGAACGCGCCGAGCAGGATCGCGATGATGCCGACGAGCGCGCCGAGCGGACCGAAGCTGCGCAGACCGCCGTCCTCGGCGACGCCGAACGCGACCAGCAGCAGGTTGACCGCCATGACCACCAGGAACGCCATGGCGATGGCGATACCGATGCGGGCGTAGCGGGCGGTGACGCGGATCCAGCCGGCCTTGTAGACCAGCAGGGTCGCGCCCGCGACCGCCATGGTGCCGAGCACCGCCTGGAACGGGGCGCCGCTCCAGCGGCTGTTGTACATCTCGCTGATGACCCCGAGGAAGACGCCCTCGAAGGCGGCGTACCCGAGGATCAGCGCGGGGGACGGGGTGCGCTTGAAGCTCTGCACCATCGCCAGGACGAACGCGACGATCGCGGAACCGACGGCCAGGCCGTAGCTGGTCGTCGTGACCGGCAGCAGCGCCCAGGCGAGGACGGCGCCGACGGCGACGGTGCCGAGCGTGAGGGCCGAGCGGACGACGACGTCGTCCATGGTCATCCGGTCGGTGGTGGCGGGGGCCTGCGGCGGGGCGCCGTGCTGGACACCCGGTTGGGCGTACGGGCTCTGGGCGTAGGGGTTCTGCGCGTACGGGTTGCCCTGTGCGTACCCGGCCTGCGGTGCGGTGTTGAAGCCGGCGTAGCCGTTGTCGCGGCTGAACCCCCGTCGCGAGAAGACCGGGTTACTGCTCCTCATTTCACTCCTCCATGGCTGCCGTGCGCAGCCTTGGCTCAAGAGTAATGGATTGGCAAAGGACCGACCATGATACTTGAGGAGGATCTTTCCTCTGCCCTGCTGCGCAACACGCTACGTGGACCGGGGATTCCCGGCCACGGTTGATCGCATTCCCTGACGAACCTGCGACCTAACCGAGAGCAAACCCGGTGTACGCCTCGGCCAGGTCGGTCGCGGCCGCGCGAGGAGGCGATGCGTTGCAGCCGGGCCCGCTGGAGGCGGGCGCCGAAGGGCGTGCCGTCCGAGGCCGGATGGAGCATCGTCGTCATGTCGCGGGAGAACCGCTCGGCCTGCCAGACGCGGCGCAGACAGGTCGCGGAGTAGGCGTCGAGAAGGTCCGGGGACCCGCATGTGGGTGACCGACTTGTGGGTGACGGGGCCGCGTTCGAGCCGCCAGCCGTCGTCCGTCTCGCAGCGCCGCTCCAGCTCCGACCAGATCTCGCCGTCGGTCCCCTCCTCGGCCCGCGTTCCGGCGGGCACCTGGAGGTAGAGGCGGGACACGAAGGAGGAAGCAGGGAGGGAGGCGGCCTGCCTGGACGGGGGGTGGCGGGTGACGGGCGGGCGCATGGAGAGGAGGGCGAAGCCGCGCTCGTGGCGGGCGTGACGAGTTCGTCGTGCGAGGGCGAACAGCAGCGGCCCGACCGCCGGTCAGGGCGGGGAAGTCGACGCGGTGGCGGCGGCGGTCGAAGCGCAGCTCGATGCCGTCGTGCCGCAGCCCCTGCCGGTCCATCCGCTCCCCGGCACCGGCGGCGCGCAGCACGTCGACCGTGCCCTGCTCCAGGACCCCGGCGTGGTGCAGCACCCGGGTGAAGTTTCCTTCACCGATCGCGGGGGCGCGTCTCCGCCGGTGACCATCCGATGTCAATGGGGTGGGAGCCGCGCGCTGGACCCTGTCACAGGGCGCGGGTGGTGCCCGGAGCCGGACTTGAACCGGCACGCCCGCGAAGGGGCAGCGAGGTTTAAGCTCGCCGTGTCTGCATTCCACCATCCGGGCAGGCCATGGGCTCCGCTTCGAGGTTCGAGCCTATCGGGACGCATCCCCCGAACAGCGGAAGGGCGGACCGATGTTGTCTTATTTTATTGACGTCTGAGGGTGCATCAGCCTGCGGAACGGGCCATCCGCACTTGCCAACAGCGTGACGTGACGGGGGATCGGACGTACGTGGAATGACGGAATTTCACCGTCCCAACGAGGGTGATCCACCCGTTCTCGACATCGTTCGACACCGGTTCGACCCCGGTGCGACCGCGCCCCCCTCTCAGGGTCGGCCGTCCTCCCCAGGTATGACACGGGGCCCGCCCGTCCGACCCGAGTCGCCCTCCGGAACCGGATCAGCGACTGACTACACGCGCTCCCGGCACCGAGACGATGGAACGGTCCCCATGGAACACACGTCGTCCCGACAGGAGCACCGTCCCGTGACCACCACACCCACCGCCGGCCGGACCACCGCAGTGGCCGCACGCGCCTCGGAGCTGTCGAAGATCTACGGGCAGGGTGAGACCCGGGTGGTCGCCCTGGACCGGGTCTCCGTCGACTTCCGGCAGGCCGAGTTCACCGCGATCATGGGCCCGTCCGGCTCGGGCAAGTCCACGCTGATGCACTGTGTGGCCGGCCTCGACACCTTCTCCTCCGGCTCCGTGCGCATCGGCGACACCGAGCTGGGCGCCCTGAAGGACAAGCAGCTCACCAAGCTCCGCCGGGACAAGATCGGCTTCATCTTCCAGGCGTTCAACCTGCTGCCGACGCTGACCGCCCTGGAGAACATCACCCTGCCGATGGACATCGCCGGACGGAAGCCGGACAAGGCCTGGATGGACCAGGTGATCTCGATGGTCGGCCTGTCCGGGCGGCTCAGCCACCGGCCCGCGCAGCTCTCCGGCGGTCAGCAGCAGCGCGTGGCCGTCGCCCGTGCCCTCGCCTCCAGGCCCGACATCATCTTCGGTGACGAGCCGACCGGAAACCTCGACTCGCGCTCCGGCGCCGAGGTGCTCGGCTTCCTGCGCAACTCCGTGCGCGAACTGGGCCAGACCGTCGTCATGGTGACCCACGACCCGGTCGCCGCCGCCTACGCAGACCGCGTCGTCTTCCTCGCCGACGGCCGGATCGTCGACGAGATGTACGCGCCCACGGCCGACTCCGTCCTCGACCTCATGAAGCAGTTCGACGCGAAGGGCCGTACCAGCTGATGTTCCGCACCGCCCTGCGCAACGTCCTCGCGCACAAGGCCCGGCTGATGATGACCGTGCTCGCCGTCATGCTCGGCGTGGCCTTCGTCTCCGGGACGCTCGTCTTCACCAACACCATCTCCGACGCCTACCAGAAGAGTTCCGCCAAGGGCTTCGACCAGGTCGACGTCGCCGTGCGGCCCGAGTACCAGGACTCCAAGGGCGACCAGGTCGGCCGGACGGCCGAGCTGACCCGGGCCATGCTGGACAAGGCCGGCAAGGTCCCCGGCGCCGCCTCCGCGACCGGTGTCGTCAGCGGCTTCACCGCCGTCGCCGACCAGGACGGCAAGCTGGCCGGCGGCGACTGGCAGTCCGCCGGCGGCAACTACTGGGGCACCAAGGACGCCCGTTACCCGCTGGTCGGCGGCCACGCCCCGCACGGCGCGGGCGAGGTGCTGCTCGACTCCAAGACCGCGAAGCGCGCCGGCTACGAGGTCGGTGACACCGTGCGCCTGTCGGTGAACGGCCCGGTCCTCAAGCCGACCCTCGCCGGCATCTTCACCACCGACGACGGCAACGTGTCCGCCGGCGGCAGCCTCGCCCTGTTCGACACGCCGACGGCGCAGAAGCTCTTCGGCAAGAAGGGCACCTACGACGAGATCGACGTCAAGGCCGCGCCCGGCACCAGCCAGGCCGCGCTCAAGGCCGCGCTGGACAAGGCCCTGCCGTCCCACCTGGTGGAGACCACCACCGGCAAACAGCTCGCCGACGACCAGGCGAAGATGATCTCCGACCAGATGAGCAGCCTGAAGCAGAGCCTGCTGGTGTTCGCCGGCATCGCCCTGTTCGTCGGCACGTTCATCATCGCCAACACCTTCACCATGCTGGTCGCCCAGCGCACCCGGGAACTGGCCCTGCTGCGCGCGGTCGGCGCCTCCCGCCGCCAGGTGACCCGCTCGGTGCTCATCGAGGCGTTCGCGGTCGGCGCGGTCGCCGGGGTGGCCGGTCTGGCCGCCGGTATCGGCATCGGCGCGGGCCTGCGCTCCCTGCTGGGCTCCTTCGGTGCGAGCGTGCCCGACGGGCCGCTGGTGATCAGCCCCGGCACGGTGGTGGCCGCCCTCGCGGTCGGCATCCTCATCACCGTGCTGGCCGCCTGGCTGCCCGGCCGCCGCGCCGCGAAGATCCCGCCGGTGGCGGCGATGAGCAGCGTGCACGCCAAGGCGACGACCAAGTCGCTGGTGCTGCGCAACACGCTCGGCGCGCTGTTCGCGGCGGCCGGCATCGCGGTGGTCCTCGCGGCCACGTCGATGGACGCCGACTCCGCTCAGGGCCCGATGGGCATCGGGGCCGTGCTGCTGATCACCGGTGTGTTCATCCTGACCCCGCTGCTGTCCCGCCCGCTGATCGCGGCCGCCGCCCCGCTCATGCGCGCCTTCGGCGTCTCGGGCAAGCTGGCCCGCCAGAACTCGGTGCGCAACCCCCGGCGTACGGCGGCCACCGCCTCGGCGCTGATGATCGGCCTGACCCTGATCACCGGTATGACGGTGATGGCGGGCAGCCTGCAGACGGCGATCGACAAGATGGCCTCCTCGGCGATCCGCGCCGACTACGTCGTCTCGATGGCCAACCGCTCCCCGCTCTCCCCCGAGGTGGCGAAGAAGCTCGCCGCCACCGACGGCGTCACCGCCAGCAGCCCGCTGCGCAACGGCGAGTCCCGGATCGACGGCACGAGCGAGTACCTGACCGGGGTCAACGGCTCGTCCATCGGGAAGCTGACGGACCTGAAGGTGGACGACGGCACGTTCGAGGTGGGCGGCACACAGGTCGTCGTCGACAAGGACCGGGCCGAGGAGCACGGCTGGACGCCCGGTTCGCACTTCACCGCGCACTTCGAGGACGGCAAGGCGCAGCGGCTGACCGTCGCCGGGATCTACGAGGGCAACGACATGATCAACGGGATCATGCTCGACAACAGGGTCCTCACCCCGCACCTCACGGACCCCGCCGACATGCAGGTCATGGTCAAGACGGCGGACGGCGCGTCCGACGCGGCCAGGAGCAAGCTGACCAAGGCCCTCGGCCTGAACCCGGCGATCAAGATCCAGGACAAGCAGGACATCTCCAACGGCATCGCGAAGATGTTCACGACGATGCTGAACATGCTCTACGGCCTGCTCGGCATGGCGGTGGTCGTCGCGGTCCTCGGGGTCATCAACACCCTGGCCATGTCGGTCTTCGAGCGCTCGCAGGAGATCGGCATGCTGCGTGCGATCGGCCTGGACCGCAGGGCGGTCAAGCGGATGGTCCGCCTGGAGTCCCTGGTGATCTCCCTGTTCGGCGGGGTGCTCGGCATCGGTCTGGGCGTGTTCTTCGGCTGGGCGGCCGGCGAGCTGCTGGGCACGAAGATGCCGACGTACGAACTGGTCCTGCCCTGGGGCCGGATGGCGGTCTTCCTGCTGCTGGCGGGCCTGGTCGGGGTCCTGGCCGCGCTGTGGCCGGCCCGGCGCGCGGCCCGGCTGAACATGCTGGCGGCGATCAAGGCCGAGTAGCCGTACGGCATCCGAGGGGCCCCGTTCCGTCACCGGAGCGGGGCCCCTCGTGTCGTACGGCCGGTCAGGTGTTCCAGGTGCGGGTGCGCAGCGGCAGGCCGGACGCGCCCGACTCCGGGGTGCGGATCGCCAGGACCTGGTTGACGCCGATCCGGTTGCGTTCGAAGGCGAGCGCCGAGGCGGCCATGTACAGCAGCCAGACGCGGGCGCGGCCGGGGCTGGTCAGGCGGACCGCGTGGTGCCAGTCGGCCTCCAGGTTGGCCACCCAGCGGCGCAGGGTGCGGGCGTAGTGCTCGCGGATGGACTCCACGTCCCGCACCTCGAACCCGGCCCGCTCCAACTGGGTGACGGTGCTGCCGATCGGGGCCAGTTCGCCGTCCGGGAAGACGTACGCGTCGATGAACTCGTCCACACGGTAGGACGATTCGTCGTGCTGCGGACGGCGGGCGATCTGGTGGTTGAGCAGCCGCCCGCCGGGCCCCAGCAGGCCGTGCAGCCGGCGGGCGTACTCCAGATAGCGTTCGGCGCCGACGTGCTCGGCCATGCCGATGGAGGAGATCGCGTCGAAGGGGCCGTCCCTGACGTCCCGGTAGTCCTGGACCCGGATCTCCACCCGGTCGGTCAGCCCCTCCTCGGCGACGCGCTTACGGGCGTACGCCGCCTGCTCCTGCGACAGCGTGACCCCGACGACGCTCACACCGTGCTCGCGGGCCGCGTGGACGGCCATCGAACCCCAGCCGCAGCCGACGTCCAGCAGCCGCTGACCTGGTGTCAGGCCGAGCTTGCGGCAGATGAGTTCGAGCTTGTCGCGCTGGGCGGTCTCCAGGGTGGCGTCGTTCCCGGCCTCCCAGTAGGCGCAGGAGTAGACCATGGACGGGCCGAGGACGAGCTCGTAGAAGTCGTTGCCGACGTCGTAGTGGTGGCTGATGGCCCGCCTGTCGGTGCGCCGGGTGTGCAGGTTGCGGCGCGGCCTGCGGGCCTCCTCGGGCGGCGGGGCGGGCGGGACCGGCGGCCCCGCCAGCTTCAGCAACTCACGGACGGCGGCCCGTACGGCGGGGTCGCGCGCGGACTCGATCAGACCGCGCCCGCCCTCCCCGCGCTCCCACACCAGACCCGCCATCGCGTCCAGCGTGGTGTACAGGTCCCCTTCGATCCCCAGGTCGCCGGAGACCCAGGCGCGGGCGAGGCCCAGCTCGCCCGGCTTGAACAGCATGCGGCGCAGGGCGCGGCGGTTGCGCACGACGAGCGCCGGCGCGTCCGGCGGCCCGGCCTGCGAACCGTCCCAGGCCCGCAGCCGGACCGGGAGCGGGGCTCCCAGCAGCTGCTCGGCAAGACTCCTCAGCCGCGACGCGGCGTCGGCCATGACGCACACCTCCAAGACGACGATCCCGGATGCCGGTAACCACGTAAACACCGTCGGCCACCGAAAGTAGTCCCCCATGTCGTCTTTTCCGGGCAAAGCCGAAGGACCTCCCGCACCACGGATGGCAGGAGGTCCTTCGGGTCAGTCGGCGACCGGTGGAGGTCAGGAGGCCTTGGCCTTCTCCCCGGCCTTGTCGGCCGTGCTCGCGGCGGCGACCGGCGCGGGCTTGGCGGCCTCGTAGAACTCCTCGCGCGGGTTCTCCATGGCGCCCAGGGAGACGACCTCGCGCTTGAGGAACATGCCGAGCGTCCAGTCGGCGAAGACGCGGATCTTGCGGTTCCAGGTCGGCATCGCCATGCCGTGGTAGCCACGGTGCATGTACCAGGCGAGGCGGCCCTTGAGCTTGATCTTCATCTTGCCCATGACGATCATCGCCACGCCCTTGTGCAGGCCGAGACCGGCCACCGCACCCTTGTTGGCGTGCTCGTAGTCCTTCTGCGGGAAGCCCCGCATACCGGAGACCACGTTGTCGCCGAGGACGCGCGCCTGGCGCAGCGCGTGCTGGGCGTTCGGCGGGCACCAGGCGTTCTCGTTGCCCGCCTTGCGGCCCACGAGGTCCGGGACCTGCGCGTTGTCACCGGCGGCCCAGATGTAGTCCGTGCCCTTGACCTGGAGCGTGGGCTCGCAGTCGACGTGGCCGCGCGGGCCGAGCGGCAGGCCGAAGCGGGCCAGGGCCGGGTTCGGCTTGACGCCGGCCGTCCACACGATCGTGTTGGAGTCGACCTCGAGGCCGTTCTTCAGCACGACGTGGCCGTCGACGCAGGAGTCCATGGAGGTGGAGAGGTAGATCTCCACACCGCGGCTCTCGAGGTGCTCCTTGCCGTACTGGCCGAGCTTGGGGCCGACCTCCGGCAGGATCTTGTCGGCGGCGTCGACGAGGATGAAGCGCATGTCCTCGCGGGACACGTTCTTGTAGTACCTGGCCGCGTCCCGGGCCATGTCCTCGACCTCGCCGATGGTCTCCGCGCCCGCGAAGCCGCCGCCGATGAAGACGAAGGTGAGCGCCTTGCGGCGGATCTCCTCGTCGTTGGTCGAGTCGGCCTTGTCGAGCTGCTCGAGGACGTGGTTGCGCAGGCCGATGGACTCCTCGATGCCCTTCATGCCGATGCCCTGCTCGGCGAGGCCGGGGATCGGGAAGGTGCGGGAGACCGCGCCCATCGCGATGACCAGGTAGTCGAAGGGCAGCTCGTACGCCTCGCCCACCAGCGGGGCGATCGTGGCGACCTTGCGGTCCTGGTCGATGGTGGTGACCCGGCCGGTGAGGACCTCCGCCTTCGGCAGCACGCGTCGCAGCGGCACGACGACGTGGCGAGGGGAGATGTTGCCGGCGGCGGCTTCGGGGAGGAAGGGCTGGTAGGTCATGTACGACCGGGGGTCGACGACCGTGACGGTCGCCTCTCCGTAGCGCATCTTCTTGAGAATGCGCCGAGCTGCGTACAGGCCTACGTACCCACCGCCTACTACGAGGATCCTGGGACGCTCCGTGGTGCTCATGCCATCGAGTATCCACCCGCCTGGGAGGGGTCGCTCGTGCGCCCCTTCACAAGCTCCGACAGACCCTGTGTTACACTCCGCGACTCGCGTGACGCAGATCATGGCGACCGAGGGGAACCGCAGCATCCTCGGAGCCGTTGTCAATGCCGCGTGAGCTGCCTCTCTCGGCGGCGGGCGGGCGTGTGAGCCGTTCGCAACACCCCCGTCGCCACGCGATCCGAAGGTGTCCCACGACCTCCATCTGAACATGTTCAAGGACGTCTTGGACACCCGAAAGGGCCATCGGACCCCCTTGTGTGCCCCGACCGGTCCGAATTCCTTGTGAAGAACTTCACGAAGTTTTCCGACACCACCTCGCCGAGGGCCCCGGAAGGACCCCGCGGCGGCGCTCAGACGTTATCCGACCTGCTCAGGCGTTGGCTACTCACAAGTAACATCAGGTCCCCCGGTGACGGTCGGCCCGCGTCGCGGAAACGACGGCCCTGGTTCCCCGGGAGGAACCAGGGCCGCTCGGCGTCCCCCAGGCCGGCTGCCGCCTAGCCGACCGCCTCTTCGGCCTCTTCCGCCACCTTGAAGGCGATGCCGTCGAGGATGTCGTGCTCGCTGACGACGACCTCCTCGGCGCCGATCCGCTCCATGATCGCGAGCAGGACCAGGGCGCCCGCGCCGATGACGTCGACCCGGCCCGGGTGCATGGACGGGATCGCGGCGCGCTCGGCGTGCGTGGAGCCAAGCAGCCACTCGGTGATCCCGCGGACGCGGTCGCGGGAGATCCGGGAGTGGTGGATGCGCGCGGAGTCGTACTCGGGCAGCTCCTGGGCGATCGCGGAGACGGTGGTGACCGAGCCGGCCAGGCCCACCAGGGTGTGCGCCTCGCGCAGCGGGACCGTCTGCTCCGCGAGGTCCAGGGCGGCCTCGATGTCGGCCCGTATGGCGGCGATCTGCTCCTCGGTGGGCGGGTCGGAGACCTTGCCGCCCCGCACCAGGTGACGTTCCGTCATGCGCACGCAGCCGACGTCCACCGACCGCGCCGCCCGGACGTGGTCGTCGCCGACGACGAACTCGGTGGAGCCGCCGCCGATGTCCACGACGAGGTAGGGCCTGGTCAGGTCCTTGCGCCCCGCCAGCTCCTTGGTCGCGCCGGTGAAGGAGAACTCGGCCTCCTGGTCGCCGGTGATGACCTCCGGCTCGACTCCGAGGATGTCCAGCACGCCGCGTACGAAGTCGTCCCGGTTCTCGGCGTCGCGGGAGGCGGAGGTGGCCACGAAGCGCAGGCGCTCGGCGCCGTGCTCCTTGATCACGGCCGCGTACTCACGGCAGGCCGCGAACGTGCGCTCCAGCGCCTCCGGGGCCAGCCGGCCGGTGCGGTCGACGCCCTGGCCGAGCCGCACGATCGTCATCCGGCGGTCGAGGTCGACGAGTTCACCGGTCCCGGGATGGACGTCGGCGACCAGCAGACGGATGGAGTTCGTACCGCAGTCGACGGCGGCGACGCGGGTCACTTCTCGTCCCCCTCGTCCTCGGGGTGTTCGAGGGTCACACAGGCACCCTTGCTCCACCACTGCGGCAGCATGGCGAGCGCCTCGTCGCCGAGCGGGTTCACGCCGGGGCCCGCGGCCAGCGAGTGGGCCACCAGGACGTGCAGGCACTTGACCCGGTCCGGCATGCCGCCCGCGCTCGGGAAGCCCTTCAGCTCCTCGATCTCGTCACGGCGCCGGATGTAGTCCTCGTGCGCGGCCCGGTAGGCGGCGGCCAGCTCGGGGTCCGTCTGCAGCCGCTCGGTCATCTCCTTCATCACGCCGTTCGCCTCCAGCGTGCCGATGGCGGAGGACGCCTTGGGACACGTGAGGTAGTACAGCGTCGGGAAGGGCGTGCCGTCGGGCAGCCGCGGCGCGGTCTCCACGACGTCCGGCTGGCCGCACGGGCAGCGGTGCGCGATGGCCCGCAGGCCCCTCGGCGGGCGGCCGAGCTGCTGCTTGAAGGCCTCGACGTCCGCGTCGGTGGGCTCGGTGCGCAAAGTGGGCGGCGGGGGCGTTTCCATGACTGCTCTTCGAAGCTTTCTGTCGGTTACGGCCAAAGGCCGGCGTTACTGCTCACTGGTCGGAGGCGTCGGACTTGTCGACCCCGTCCCAGACGTTCGCGTACCAGGGCCGGTGGGCGGCCCGGAGGTCGGTGCGGGACTGCTGGGCCGCGCCCGGGTCGACGACCACGTACCCGGTTTCGCCGGGCTTCACATAGTGCAGCCGGCGCCGGATCTGCTGCTCGGCGTAGGAGTCGTCCTGCCAGCGTGCCTTGAGGTCGCGCAGCTGCTCGACCCGCTTGCGGGCCTGCTCCTGCTGGCGCTGGAGGTCGGCGATCTCCGCGCGCTGGGAGACGTACTGCCGCATCGGGTAGGCGAGCGCGACGATCATCGAGCACAGCACCAGCGCGAGCAGCGCCGCCCGGCCGGTGAGCCGGGAGCGGCGGGCCTGCCGCTTGGTCTGGGAGCGGTAGACCCGGGCCGCCGTCTGCTCGCCGAGCAGCCGCAGCCTGGTCGCGGTGGAGAAACGGTCGCGGTCCTTCACGGCCATGTGGCTCTCCGCCTCCCCTTGCCTTGCGCGTCACACGTGCGTACGTCCCCGGACACGGTACGGGACCGGGTCCGGGGACGTACGTATGACTGGCTAATACTTAGCCCGGGTTGCGTCAGCCCTTGGAGACGTCGATGTGGCCGCGGAAGCGCGGGAAGGCGCTGCGGCCCGCGTACACGGCGGCGTCGTCGAGGATCTCCTCGATGCGCAGCAGCTGGTTGTACTTGGCGACACGCTCGGAGCGGGCCGGGGCGCCGGTCTTGATCTGGCCGCAGTTGGTGGCGACGGCCAGGTCGGCGATGGTGACGTCCTCGGTCTCGCCGGAGCGGTGGGACATCATGCACTTGAAGCCGTTGCGCTGGGCCAGCTCGACGGCGTCCAGGGTCTCGGTCAGCGAGCCGATCTGGTTGACCTTGACGAGGAGGGCGTTGGCGGTGCCCTCCTCGATGCCACGGGCCAGCCGCTCGGGGTTGGTGACGAACAGGTCGTCACCCACCAGCTGGACCTTGTCACCCAGACGGTCGGTGATGACCTTCCAGCCGGCCCAGTCGTCCTCGAACAGCGGGTCCTCGATGGAGACGAGCGGGTAGGCCGCGACGAGCTCCTCGTAGTACTCCGTCATCTCGGCGGCGGAGCGCTCCTTGCCCTCGAAGAGGTACTTGCCGTCCTTGTAGAACTCGGAGGCGGCCACGTCGAGGGCGAGGGCGATCTGCTGGCCGGGGACGTAGCCGGCCTCCTTGACGGCCTCGAGGATGAGGTCGAGGGCCTCGCGGTTGGAGCCCAGGTTCGGGGCGAAGCCGCCCTCGTCGCCGAGGCCGGTGGACAGGCCCTTGCCCTTCAGGACCTTCTTCAGGGTGTGGTAGACCTCGGTGCCCCAGCGCAGGGCCTCGGAGAAGGACTCCGCGCCGATCGGGGCGATCATGAACTCCTGGATGTCCACGTTGGAGTCCGCGTGCGAGCCGCCGTTGAGGATGTTCATCATCGGCACCGGCAGCAGGTGCGCGTTCGGGCCGCCCAGGTAGCGGAAGAGGGGGAGGTCGGAGGCCTCGGAGGCGGCGTGGGCGACGGCGAGGGAGACGCCGAGGATGGCGTTGGCGCCGAGGGAGCCCTTGTTGTCGGTGGCGTCCAGGTCGAACATGGCCTGGTCGATCAGGCGCTGCTCGGTGGCGTCGTAGCCGACCAGCTCCGGGCCGATCTGCTCGATGACGGCGAGGACGGCCTTCTCGACGCCCTTGCCCTGGTAACGGTTGGGGTCACCGTCGCGCAGCTCGATGGCCTCGAAGGCGCCGGTCGAGGCGCCGGACGGGACGGCGGCACGACCCGTGCTGCCGTCGTCGAGGCCGACCTCGACCTCGACCGTGGGGTTGCCTCGGGAGTCCAGGATTTCCCGGGCTACGACGACGTCGATGGACGGCACGAGCATCTCCTTCTTGGATGTGACGCTGGAAGTGCGGGGCTTGCTGCCTTACGGCTGTGCCTTGCGACTAGAGCCTAACCGTCTCCGGGGGATCGGCCACCGACCGACCGCCCCGTGGACGGGGAGGCACACGCAGACGGTACCCATTGTTCATGAACGGAACAAAGGGTGGATGCAGAGGGCACGCACATGGGCACGCGCACGGGCGCGCGGGGCGCGCGCAAAAGACCCCGCCCCGGCGCGTACGGGGGAACACGCGCCGGGGCGGGGAGCCCGTGGGGACGGGGGCGGGCCTGAGTGCCGCTGCCGCTTACTTCAGGTGCAGCTGCTGGCCCGGGTAGATGAGGTTCGCGTCCTCGACGATGTCCTTGTTCAGCTGGAAGAGCTTCTGCCAGCCGCCCTGGACGTGGTGCTCGACGGCGATGGAGCTGAGGGTGTCACCGGTGACGACCTTGTACTCGCCGTCACCCTTCTTGACCTTCTTGCCGGTCGGGGTGGTGACGGTCTTGCTCTTGGCCGGGGCCGTGCGCTCGGCGGAGCGGGAGGCGGCCTGCTGGCCGGAGCGCGTGGCGGTGCTGGGCGCGGTGGTCTTCGACGAGGTGGTGTTCGAGGGGGCGCTGGGCGCGGAGCCGTTGTACGCGGCGCCCGACAGGCCCGTGCCGCAGACCGGCCAGGCACCCTTGCCCTGACCCGCGAGGACCTTCTCGGCGACGGTTATCTGCTGCGCCTTGGTGGCGAGGTCGGCGCGCGCGGCGTAGGCGGTACCGCCGTACGCGGCCCAGGTGGAGTTGGTGAACTGCAGGCCGCCGTAGAAGCCGTTGCCGGTGTTGATGGACCAGTTGCCGCCCGACTCGCACCGGGCGACCGCGTCCCACTCGGAGGCGGTGGCGGCGGAGGCGTTGCCGGCCGCCATCAGCGGGGCGGCGACGGCTGCGCCGGTGACACCGGCGAGCGCGATGACACGGGTGGCCTTGGACGGACGACGGTGCTTGCCCTTGCCGGAAAACAGCATGGATCGATCCCCTCACCGACGCCTGCGAGGTGAGCTGTCGGGTTCGGGCCGGTTGAGTTGCCCGGCCGCGCACTCGCTCTCGCGAGGCGCGGCTTCACCCCCAGCCGGTGCCGGCGTCAACCGCCGGATCCGGCACTTACCTTGGGTCCCCCGCTCCTGCCTGCGGCGCTTGACGCGACGACTGTTCCCGGGCAACCGCTGGCAGGATTCGGCGTTGCGACTGCCGGGGCTCGTGGTGACGAGCGGTCCTGACCGTAGACACGTGATCGAGGGAATTTCAAAGACGATCAGGGCTTCTGAGACTCATCCCACACTTTCACCGAAACGGACATCAGCGGCGAAACGGGGCGTCAACTACCGCTGGTTTTCGCCCTCTTAGGAACCGATTTCCAGGGTCTGACCGGCGGTGATGTGGTTCGGGTCGGCACCGATGACGCTCTTGTTCCCGTCGTAGAGCGCGTGCCATCCGCCGTCGACGCCCAGGGAGTCGGCGATGGAGGCGAGGGTGTCCCCCTCGCGGACGGTGTAGGCACCCGCCGTGCGACCGGCGTGACGGCCGGAGGAGGGGGTGTTCTGACCGTTTGTCACCGTTTCGTCCGCACTCCCACCACGGTGACGTCCGCCACTGCTGAGCGTGCCGGTGTCGACCAGGCTCCACGAACCGGCGGACTGCTGGTAATTGTCCGATTCGTCGGTACCGGGCGTTGCCGTCGGCGAGCTGCCCCCGTCCTGGGAGCCGCCACCTCCGGTCGAGCCGGACTTGCCGGTCTTGTCGGACTTTGGGGCGCTGGTTCCGGTGGAGCCGCCGGTCGCGTCCGGGGTCTTTGCGGCGTGGTGGCTCCGCTGCGGAGCCGGCGTGGTGCTCGAGCCCGAGGAGGAGTCAGGGGCATCAGAACCGGAGGAATCCGAGCCGGAGGAACCGGAGGCGGAGGAACCGGGGGCGGAGTTGGAGCCGGAGCCGGAGTTGGAGCCGGAGCCCGGGTCGGAGTGGGAGCCGGAACCGGGGTCGGATGCCGATGACTCCGGCAGACCGGCCGAGCCGGAGGTGTCACCCGAGCCGGAGGTGTCGCCGGAGCCGCCGACGCCGGTGTCGACGTCGACCGAAGCGGAGTTGGAGGTCAGACCGGAGAGCAGGGCGCAGGTGGCCCACGGCTTGGTGCCCTGGTCGGCGAGGATCTTCTCGGCGACGGCTATCTGCTGCGAGCGGCTGGCCTGGTCGGCGCTGTCGGCGTACTGCGTACCGCCGTACTTGCCCCAGTCGTCCTGCGAGATCTGCAGGCCGCCGTAGTAGCCGTTCCCGGTGTCCGCGCTCCAGGAGCCGCCGCTCTCGCACTCGGCGACCTTGTCCCAGGTGGTGCCGTCGGCCGCGTTGGCGCTCGCGGCGCCGAGCAGCGGGATGGCGATGGCGGAGCCGGTCACTCCGGCCGCGACGAGGAGGGCCGGAGCCTGACGGGGGCGACGGTGACGACCGTTCCCGGAGAGCATGCGGAAGCCTTTCGTGCGACAGCAGGACCGGCGCGGCGCACTGGAATCCGTCGCCACGCTGATGGGTGAACGTATCGGCAGACGATCACTTGTCACAAGTTAATGCCGCGCAGATCACGTGAAGATCACAAAGTTGAACGCCCTTCATGTTCCCCGTCGCCCGGCTGCGCCGGCGGCCGGTGTGAACTCCACGGGCAGGGTGCGCAGGCCGCGCATGATGAGCCCGCCGCGCCAGCGCAACTCGTCCGGATCCACGGCGAGCCGCAGGTCCGGCAACCGGGTGAGCAGGGCGGCGAGCGCGGTCTGGCCCTCCAGCCGGGCGAGGGGCGCGCCCAGGCAGTAGTGGATGCCGTGGCCGTAGCCGAGGTGCTGGTTGTCGCGGCGGGCGAGGTCCAGCACGTCCGGGTCGGCGAACCGCTCCGGGTCCCGGTCGGCCGCCGCGAGCACGACGAGCACCGGGTCCCCCGGCGCGATGTCCTGGCCGCCGATGGTGAGCGGCTCGGTGGCGAACCGCCAGGTGGCCAGCTCCACCGGCCCGTCGTAGCGCAGGAGTTCCTCCACCCCTGTCTCCAGCAACTCACGTTCCCCCACGGCCAGGCGGTCCTGGAGCCGCGCGCGCTGCTCGGGGTGGGTGAGCAGGGCGTAGGTGCCGTTGCCGATGAGGTTGACGGTCGTCTCGAAGCCGGCGAACAGCAGGATGAACGCCATCGCCGCGGCCTCGTTCTCGGTGAGGTGCTCGCCGTGGTCGGAGGCCCGGATGAGGCCGGAGATGAGGTCCTCGCCGGGCGCGGGCTCGGCGGGCAGCGCCTCGCGCTTCTTGTGGATCAGCTCGGCGAGGTAGCCGCGCATCTTCTTGACGGACCGGGCGACTCCGCCCCGCGGCCCTCCGCCGTGCCGGATCATCATGCCCGCCCAGTCCCGGAAGTCGTCCTGGTCCTCGCGCGGGACACCGAGCAGGTCGCAGATGGCGTAGATGGGCAGCGGGAAGGCGAACTCGTGGATGAGGTCGGCGGAGCCCTTCTCGGCGAACCGGTCGATGAGGTGGTCGGTCAGCTCCTGGACCCGGGGGGCGAACTCGGCGACCCGGCGCGGGGTGAACGCCTTGCTGACCAGGCGGCGCAGCCGGGTGTGGTCCGGCGGGTCGATGTTCAGCAGATGGGTCATCAGCTCGGCCTTGCGCTCGCCCGGGATGCCGGTCTTGCCCCTGGCGTGCGCGGGCTCGTCGTGATGCGCGGGGTTCTTGCTCAGCCGCTGGTCGGCCAGGGCCTGCCGGGCATCGGCGTACCGGGTGACCAGCCAGGCCTCGACCCCGCTGGGCAACCGCGTCCGGTGCACCGGCGCGTGCGCGCGCAGCCAGGCGTAAGCCGGGTAGGGGTCGGTGGCGAACTCCCAGGTGAACAGGGTGGGAGCGGAGTCCGGGGTGGAGTCGGGGGCGGTCTGGGGGTGGTGCTGGTCGGTCACTCCCCGACCGTATCCGGACTCGGGTGGGCCTCCGCGTCCCGGTGGCCACCGCGCTCCGCGCGTATCGCTTCCGGCGCGACTCCCTCCGCCTCCCGGACCGCGTCCCGGTACGCGCGCGCCGCCGCCCGCAGGGCCGCCTCCGGGTCCACGCCGTCCGCCTCGGCACGGACCGCGAGCGCGAGCAGTTCGTAGCCGATGCCCTCGCCGCGCGGCAGGCGGACGTCCAGGCCCGCCGTGCGGGCGCGGGAGGCGAGCTTGGCGGCGAGGGCCAGTCCGGGCTGGCCGAGCGGGACGCCCTCCGTGACCGAGGTGCGCCGCTTCTCCTCGGCCTTGGTGCGCAGCCAGTGCTCCTTGACGTCCTCCGGCGTCTCGGCCTTCTCGTCACCGAAGACATGCGGGTGCCGGTGGACGAGCTTGGCGACGATGCCGCCGGCCACGTCGTCGACGGAGAACGGCGCGTCCGGGTGCTCCTCGGCGATCCGGGAGTGGAAGACGACCTGGAGCAGGACGTCGCCCAGCTCCTCGCGCAGCTCCTCCCGGTCGCCCGCCTCGATCGCCTCGACCAGTTCGTACGCCTCCTCCAGGCCGTACTTGGCCAGGCCCTCGTGGGTCTGCCGGGACGACCAGGGGCATTCGGCGCGGATGCGGTCCATGACCTGCACGAGGTCCAGCAGACGGGCGCCGGGCAGGTCGTAGGAGGCCGGCAGCAGCTCCAGCTCCGGCATGGAAACGCGGCCGGAGCCGGCCAGCCGGGCCAGGCCGTCGGTGAGCGCGGGCTCTCCCTCGCCGGTGGCCACGACGACGACGGTCCGCCCGCCGGCGCAGGCGTCGACCAGCTCCTGCGCGGTGGGGGACGCCTCCTCCACCGCGGTCCCGGCCTCACGCAGATACGGCAGCTGCGGATGCGCCCCGTCCGCGCACAGCACGGCGTCGGCGGCACGCAGGGCCTGCCAGGCGGGCCAGGACAGCAGGCCGGGGGCGACACGGTGGCTGGTGGTGAGCAGGACGATGCGACCGGGGTCGGCCGGGGCGGCGAGGTCGGGGCTGGAAGCGTTCACGGTCCGAACGTAACCCACGGCGGGCAGGAGCGGATTCGGTTATCCACAGGGCGGGGACGATCGTGTGATCGTATGACCGATGCAGGGTGCCCGAACGTCCTCGGCCGGCGGCGTCCGGCCCGGCCGCGCTAGGCCGTCACCGGCTGCCCGTCGCCCGCCGTCGTGACCTCCCGCACCCATGGCGTCCTGGCGTCCACGCGGCTGCTCTTCTGCACGTCCCAGGAGCCGTAGCGCGGGTTCAGGTCGACGCGGAGCTCCCGGGAGGCCTTGGACAGGGCCTTCCAGAAGTCGGGCCGGCTGGTGTCGGTACCGAGCTTCCCGGCCAGCTTCTGCGCCTCCAGCTGGAGGCGGAGGTTCTCGTCGAGGTGGGCCGGGGCGATGCCGTACTTCTGCAGCCAGGCGGTCTGAAGCCCCTTGGCGCCGCCGGCCTGCTCCTCCAGGCCGGTGCGCATCCGCTGGACCTCCTTGCGGGTCACCGTGATGCCCGCGTCCTGCGCGGCGCGGTGCAGCACCCGGTCGAGGACCATGTTGTGCAGGGTGTCCCGGGTGAGGCTGCTGGTGGAGGCGAGGACCTGCTGGTACTGGGTCTCGTCCGGCACCGCGGCCCGCTGTGCCCTGCGGACCTCGTCGACCCGGCTCTCCAGTTGGGCGACGGAGATCCGCTGCCCTCCGACGACGGCCGCCGCGCCCGGGTGCGCGTCGTTTCCGCAGGCGGTCAGCAAGGGTGCCGCGGCGGCGATCGCGGCGGTGAGGACGAGCGCGGTGCGACGGCGGCGGTGCAAGGAAACCTCCCGAGGAGATTGTGCGACGGTGCACAAAGTCTTGCGGTGATCGATGGTAGGCAGTGGGCGGGCCGGGGCCAACCCATTCGACCAACGATTCGCACGCGCTTGGGGCACCGCTGCGCCCGCCGCACCCACCGCTTCGGCTCAGCCGGTGCCGCACGCCTCGTCCGTGATGCCGGACGCGCTAACCGCGCACCTGTCCGAGCCACTGCAGGGTGCGCCGGATCTCCAGGGCCATCGGGTGACCGGGGCCGTGCAGCCGCTCCACGTCCATCAGCAGCCGGGCCAGGGTGTCGTGGGCGGACGGCCGGTCACCGAGGGCGAGCAGCAGATGGCCGATGCGCCGGCGCACCTCGTGGGCGAGCTGAGGGTCGCCGGAGACGTACTGGTTCTCGTAGTACGGCAGCAGCGCGCGGTACTCGGTGAGCGCCGCCGCCGGTTCGCCCAGCTGCTCCAGGCACTGCGCGGCCTCGTAGCGGTAGCGCAGGGACTGCGGGTCGGCCTGCCCGGCCTCGGCGGCGCGTTCGTCGGCGAGCCGGCGCAGTTCGGGCAGCGCGCGCCGGTACTGGCCGTCGTCCATGAGCGTCGCCGCGTACTGCTTGCGCAGCGTGCGCACCACCGGGGAGTGCTCGCCGTGCTGCTCGGCGGCGGCGGGCAGGATGGCGCCCAGGATGTCCACGGCCTGGGTGATGCGCCCCTCCCCCAGCAGGCGCTTGACCTCGTCGACGGCCGCGGCGACGTCGGGCCTCCCGGCCGCCGGCGGCGCCGGCGTCACGGGGGCGGGCTGGGGCGCGGGGGTCCGCGCACGGTCCGGCCAGGGGGCGTGCGGGCGCAGGAAGGGGCGCGTGGGGTCCAACGGCGCCCCGGTGGGCGTCCCGCGCGCGGGCAGGAGCAGCGCCAGGTCCTCGTACACCTCCTGCGCGGAGCCCGGCCGGTGCTGCGGGTCCTTGGCGAGCAGCCGCAGGACGAGGGTCTCCAGCGCCTCGGGGACCTCGGGCCGGATCCGGCGCACGGGCACTGGGGGCTCGTACAGGTGCCGGTGCAGCACACCGAGCGCCGTGGAGCCCGCGAACGGCACGTCACCGCTGAGCAGTTCGTGCATCAGCACGCCGAGCGCGTACAGGTCTGTGTACGGGCCGACCGCGCCGCCCATCGCCTGCTCCGGCGCCATGTAGGCGGGCGAGCCGATCGGGGAGCCGGTGTGCGTGAGACGGGTGGTGTCGGTGTCCATGACGGACGCCACGCCGAGGTCGAGCACGGTCACCGTGCCGTCCTGCTTCACCATCACGTTGCGCGGCTTGAGGTCGCGGTGCACGATCGGCACGGCGTGCACGGCGCTCAGCACGGCGCACAGTTGCGCGGCCACCGCGACCGCCCACGGCCACGGGTACGGATCGTGCTCGGCGAGGTGGTCGGACAGGTCGGCGCCGTCGACGTACTGCATGACGAGGAACAGCTCCTCGCCCTCGCTGCCCGCGTCGTGCACGGTCACCAGACCGGGGTGGTCCACCTGCGCGGTCACCCGGCACTCGCGCAGGAACCGGCGGCGCAGCTCGTCCGCCTCCTGGCCCGCCACCTTGTCGGGGCGCAGCAGCTTCACCGCCACGCGCCGGTCGAGCCGCCGGTCGTACGCCGTCCACACCTGGCCCATGCCGCCCTGTCCGATGAGCGTGGACAGTTCGTACCGGCCGGCGACGACTCGTCCTGTCGCCACGCTCACCTTCCGCCCTCGTGGCTGTCGTGCCGGCCGTCATGCTGGCGCAGGTAGTCGCTCAGCTCGTCCAGTTCGGCGCGCACCTGCTCGATATGGGTGGGCGCCGGGCGCTGCGGCGGCCGGGGTACGGGCGTGCTCGGCATCGGGGGCGGCGTGTGCGGGGCGGCCGCGGCGACGGCCGGGGGAAACGGCGTCTCGTGGGCCGCCCGGCCGATCGGCATCGCCGGGGCGGGCGCCGCCGTGTACGGGTGCGCGGGGCCCGGGTAGGCGTACCCGGCCTGCACCGGCCGCTGCGCCGCGTACGCCTGCTGCCGCTGCGTGAAGTGGCGGATGTCCACGGCGAGGTAGTACGCGGTCGCGGCCACCAGCGTGCCGAGCAACAGGAACATGCCGAAGTAGCCGGCCGCGGTGTGTACGTCGTCGCCGGACTCGGTGCCTATCAGCACCAGGCTGAGGATGTCGGCGACCAACGCGACGGCGAACAGGCACCAGTCCAGCGACCGTCGCGTGACGATCGCCAGCCGCAGCAGCATCACCCAGGCGAGCAGGCCGACGCTGAAAAACCCGATCGCCACGAACAGCACACGCAGCACAACCAGCCACGCGGTGTGCGGCGGCCGCTTCAGCGGCTGTCCGTAGCCGAGGCCTTGCATGACTGCTCCTGATGCCTGATGTGGGCGTACCTGTCCGCCCGGCGCGCTCCGTCGGGCGGAGAACACCGGTCGTGCGATTGTCGCTTCGAGCATATGACCCGACACGGACAAGCGTCCCGGTGGTACCGAACCGTTGTCCTCCCACGCGCGCGACCGGGCGGCCGGCGGTCAGTCGGGCGCCACCGTACCGTCGGTGAGGCCGTCGTACATCCCGCGCACGAGCTGCTCCCCGAGCCGGCTCGTATGGCGCAGCGCCCGCTCGAACTCGTCGAGTGCGCGGAAGCGCGCGCCGTAGCGCCGTTGTTCGTCCAGTGGGAGCCGGGGCAGCTGCAGGCGGCGCACGTCCAGGCGGGTCGCGGTGGAGGCGTAACTGCTGGCCTGCCGGTTGTTCGCGGTGCCGCGCAGGAAGCCGGCGAGGAACCACGGGTCGAGCGCCGTGCGATCGGGGCGCAGGAGCACGAGGTTGCGCCCCAGGGCGGCGCCCTGTGTCACCTCGTCGATCACGCGCGCCACCGAGCCACCGCCCAGCACCGGTACGACGACGTCGCCCGGCTCGGTCAGCACGGCCGCCTCCTCGCTCTCGGGCAGCGTCCCGGAGGGTGCCGAGCCGGCGAGGACGTCGTGGTCGGTGAGCACGGGCACGCGCGCGTGGCCGCCGTTTCCGCCGGTGCGCATCATCAGCGCGCCCCCGCGCGCGAGTTCGCCCACGGTGGTGAGCGGCCAGCGCGCGCCCGGCGCCGGGGCGGCGGGCGGCGGGGTGAGGCCGGCGGTCAGGCGCAGGGTGGCGCCGAGGCGCTCGCGCACCGCCGCGAGCTGCTCCGCGCCGTCGGCCACGGCGGCCGGCGGCAGATGACGGGCGGGAGCGAGGTCCACGTCGTCGTCGAGGAGTTCGATGACCGGCACGGACCGGGCGAGTCCGGGCCGCTCCTCCAGCCGCCCGGTGCGCTCGAAGGCGCGCCAGGCGTCCAGGACGGCCTCCCGCACCGCCGCCCAGTCCGGCCCACCGCGCCCCTCCCCGGCGAACCTCCCCGTGTCCACGAGCAGCACCTCGGGCGCCGCCGGCGTCCGGTCGGGCCGGCGCAGCACCCACACGTGCAGCGGGATGTTGTACGGCGGTGCCGCCCCGACCGGCAGCGCGACCACGGCCCTGAGCGCGCCCCGGCGCAGCAGGTCGGCGCGGATGCGGCGCCCGGAACGGCGGGAGGCGGCGGCCGGCGGCATGAGCAGCACGGCGAATCCGCCGTCGGCCAGCCGGGCCAGCGCGTGCTGCACCCAGGCCAGCTCGGACTCGGTGCGGGCCGGGAAGCCGTACTCCCAGCGGGGGTCGTAGGCGAGTTCGTCGTGGCCCCAGTTGCGCTCGTTGAACGGCGGGTGGCACAGCACGGCGTCCGCGCGCAGTCCGGGGTGGGCGTCGGCGCGCAGGGTGTCGCCGGCGGCGCCGCGCACGGTGGCCCGGGAGTGCAGCGCGAGCCGCAACGCGGTGAGCGCGGCCAGGTCGGGCGCGCTGTCCTGGGCGTAGAGCTCCTGGTCGGGGCGGGGGCCGACGGCCCGCAACAGCGCGCCGGTGCCGCAGGCGGGGTCCAGGACGGAACGGGCGGGGCCGGCGAGGTCGGCCATGAGGCCGGCGAGTTCGGCCGGGGTGAGCGTGTACTGACGGGGGTTGGCGTCCAGGTGCCGCCCCAGCAGGAACTCGAAGGCCTGCCGCGCCCCCAGCTCGGCGGCCAGCTCGGCCGCACCGCGCAGGAGCGGGGCGGAGAGGAGGAGTTGGGGGCCGGAGGGGGTGCGGAGCGCGGAGGTGGGGGTGGGGGTGGCGGGGGCGGCCGGGGCGTTCATACCGGGCGCCGGGGAGGCTGGGTTCACACCGGATGCTGCGGAGGCCGGATTCACACCGGATGCCGAGGGTCCCGCGTTCACAGCAGGTGCCGCGTGGCCCTCGTTCACACCGGGGGCCGTAGCACTCCGGTTCACAGCAGACCTACCCGGCGCGGCGTTCACGCCCTCCGCATGGTCGGCCGTGTACACACCTTCCGCGTCGCCCGGGCCGTTCACACCCTCCGCGCCACCGGACGCGTTCACAGCCGGCACGCGGCCCGCACCTCGGCCGCTGCGCACCGCGTCGCCCGGTGCCCCGCCGAAGCGCGGTGTCATCACTTGCTCCAGCGCACCCGGCAGCATCGCCGCCAGGCGTGCGTCGGAGCCGGCGCTCGCGTCGAGCCAGACGGTGGGGCGCTCGTGGATCAGCAGCAGGACGCATCCCGCGTGCACCAGGGCGGTCAGGGGTCCCTCGGGGTGTCCGACGAGTTGCCGCCAGACGCGTTCGCGCAGCGGTACCTCGGCGAGTTTGCCCTGCTTGCGCAGCCAGCCCTCGACCTCGGCGAGCGCGAAGGACGGGCTGGTCTCGGTGCCGCCGACCGGTTTGGGGAAGTCGGCGTGCCGGCGTCGCCAGTTGCTCACGGCGGCTCGGCCCACTCCGGCGAGCCGGGCGATTCCGGCCGCGGTCACCTCTGTCGCGTTGTCCTGCACCGGCCCCGCTCCCCTCGTCCTGTGTGCACCGAGCATACCGGCGTACACAAGATCCATGCCTTCACGGCCGTGTACGCACCCAACCCTGTGAATCGTGTTGACTCGGTTCACAGGCTCTGTTCTTATTGACCCAGCGAACGAGCGGCCACCGGAGGGGGCGGCCGCCGCTTTGGGAGGGGATTCGCCATGGGCATGAAGACCAAGGTCGCGCTGGGCGCCGTCGTGGGGGTCGTCGTCATCGGTGCCGTGTCCGCGAACGCCGGCAGCGGCGGCAAGGACGGCGGCTCGGGCGGCAGCGGCAAGGGCTCGTCCGCCTCAGCCGGGCACGCGCCCGGCGGCACCAAGAGCAAGAAGGACTCGGGGCGCTCGGGGGGCGCGCAGGCGGGCGGGAAGCACAAGGCCGCCCTCGCCGGCGACGGCGAGTTCCAGGTCGGCTCGGACGTGCGGCCGGGCACGTACCGCACGACCGGCAACACCGACGACATGTGCTACTGGGAGCGCGCCAAGGACGCCAAGGGCGAGACGGACTCGCTGCTGGCCAACGACAACGTCAGCGGCACGAGTTACGTGACCGTCAAGGCCACCGACAAGATCTTCAAGTCCAGCGGCTGCAAGGACTGGGAGGCCGTCGACCCGAAGGCGAAGGGCACCCCCGCCTCCTCGATGGACGGCGACGGAGGCATGTACAAGGTCGGCACGGACATCGCGCCGGGCACGTACAAGTCGACCGGCAACAAGGACGACTCCTGCTACTGGGAGCGCACCAAGGACGCCGAGCACGGGCTCGACTCGATCCTCGCCAACAACAACGTGACCGGCACGGCCGTCGTCACCATCAGCCCGGGCGACGCCTACTTCAAGACCACCGGCTGCGGCGACTGGAAGAAGACCGCCTGATCCGGCCCTGAGCCACCCCCACACCCACCCCCACACCCACACCCACACCCACCCCCCACCACCGCTCACCTGTCACACCCACTCTTTTCAAGGACTGTCATGCGCCTCTCTCCCCGTGTCGCCACGCTGCTCGCCGTCGCGGTGCTCCCGCTGGCCCTCACCGCCTGCTCCTCCGCTTCCTCCTCGGGCGACGGGGGCGGGAGCGCCGTGCCGGCCAAGGCGAAGGACCTGAACGCCGGTCTCGCCACCGGTACGCGGCTGAAGAAGGCGCTGGCGCCCGCGTCGGCCTTCCCGTCCGGGCTCGCCCTCCAGGCCGCCGATGCCGCGGACAGCGGCGGCGCGTTCCTCTCCCCGTCCGGCCGGAGCACCGCGAAGCCGGACTGCACCAGGCTGGAGGGCACGTCCTGGATCCAGCTGAGCGGTTTCAAGGGGGGCGTGTCGTTCGCGCAGAACGACTACGCCAACCGGGACAAGACCGAGGAAGTCGCCCAGGAGATCGACCAGTTCCAGGGCGCCACGGCGACCGAGGTGATGAAGGACCTGCGGGATGTCGCCACTCGGTGCGCCACCTTCACGGACACCGACACCCACGCCAGGGTGAAGCTCACGGGCACGTCCACGGCCGGGCTCGGCGACGAGGCGTGCACGATGACGCTGACGAGCGGCACCTGGGAGAACGGCACCACGCTGATCGCGGCGCGCTCGGGCAGGTCCGTGGTCACCGTGCTGTCCACGGCGGGCGGCGACAACGGCGCCGCGTCCGCGAAGAAGGTAACGACGACGATCCTGGCGGCGCTGAAGAAGGAGGCGCAGCCGGGCGGCCGGGCCTGAACACCGGCCGCCCAGCCGCCATCCGGTCCCGTGAAAGATGCCCATGCCTTCGACGTCCCGCCCCGCCGCCAGGACGGCCGCTGAACAAGCCGCCGCACGAGACCGCGGCCTTCCCGGAACCTCGCTGCGTGCCGCGCTCGCTCTCGGCCTGCTGACCGGGTTCTACCTGCTGGCCCTGCTCGTCCTCGCCGCGCTGGCGGCCTTGGACGTCACCCTGGCCCGGGGCGCGGGCTTCACGGTCGTCGCCCTCGAGGGCTACCTCGGCTCACTGGCGGTCGCCTGGTGCGTGGTGCGGGTCGTCCTGCTCAGCCGTGGCCGCGGGGACGGGCGGGACGGGCCTTCCGGTCTGTCGCTGACGCCGCAGGAGCAGCCGGAGCTGTGGCGGCGCGTGCGGGACCTGGCCGAGCGGGTGGGCACCCGGCCGCCCGGGGAGATACGCGTGGTCCCGGGCGCCCATGCCATGGTGCGGGAGGACGCCCGGTGGCTCGGGCTGGCCGGGGGCGAACGGCGGCTCTTCCTCGGTGTGGCACTGCTGATCGGCCTGCCGGAGGACGAGCTGGAGGCCGTACTCGCGCACGAGCTGGGGCACTACGCGCACGACGACACCCGGCTGGCCGGCCTGCTCTGGGCACTGCGCAGCAGGTTGCTGCAGACCGTGCTCACGTTGCAGCACCGGGCCGCACGTCGGGAGGCCGAGGAGAAGGCGGCATTCGCCGCACGGGCCGCACGGCGCCGGGCGGCCGGCAAGCCGCCACCGGTGCATCGGGAGTCCACGCGGGGCCCGGACCACCGTCTGGCCATCGTCTTCTCCGCGTACGCCAGGCTGTGCCTCCGCCTGACCGAGGCTGTCAGCCGCCGCCAGGAGTACGCGGCCGATCTGACGGCCGCCCGGATCGCCGGACGGGCCACCACGGCCGCCGCACTGCGCCGCGTCCCCGCGCTCGAAGCCGCGGACGACCTCTATCTGAGCGCCTACGCGCGGATGGGCTGGGAGGCCGGCCTGCTGCCGCCGGAAGGGCAGTTCTACGGCGGGCTCGCTCTGCTGCTCGCCGACGGCACACGCCGGGCGGAGCTGGAGGCGCCGGCCCGGGAGCCGCTCCCGGAGGAGATCTCTGCGCAGAGGTCTCCGTACGACAGCCATCCGCTCACAGCCGACCGCATCGCGGCGCTGGAGGCACTCCCCGACGACGGACGCGCCGCCACGCGCGCAGGGCGCCCCGCGTCCGCGGTGCTCCGGGCACCGGAGCGCCTCCTGGCCGAGCTGGAGCGGGTCGTGCTGAGCCCGAAGGCGCTGTCCATGCGCCGGGTGCCGTGGGCCGAACTGCCGTCGCAGACCCGGCGCACGAGCTGTGCGCGGGGTGCGGAGCCGCTGCTGCAGGCCATGGACCGGGCGGCCGGCGCGAGGGGCGTCTCCACACCAGGAGGCACCACCCCAGGAGTCGCCGCCCCCCGAGTCGCCACAGCAGGAGTCGCCGCCCCAGGAGTCGCCGCCCCCCGAGTCGCCACAGCAGGAGTCGCCGCCCCAGGAGTCGCCGCCCCCGGAGTCGCCACAGCAGGAGTCGCCGTACCCGGAGTCAAGCACCTCGACCGTCTCCTGTACCTGGTCGACCACGGCCTGCTGTACGACATCGCCGGCCGACTGCCCAGATCGGAGCAGGCCGGCCGGAGCAGTGGCCGTGCGGCGCGCGAGTTCGCCAGGACGGCCTTCCGCTCGGCCCTGCGCCCACTGGTCCTGCTCTCCGCGCTGGAGGCGGGGCTGTGCCGGTGGGAGCTGTGCTGGGCGGGACCTCCGGCGCGGCAGGTGGCACCCGACCGGTTCACCGAGGCGCTGGAGGAGGCCCTGGACCACGCGGTCGCCGATCCCCCGGACACGCAACCACTGCGCGCCCTGCTGTCCGGCGGGGGACATCCCCCGGTAGGCGACGCGGCACTCCCACGTCCCGTCCTGCCCTGGCCGCCACCCCGCACCCTGCCCTGACAACCTCCCGCTCTCTCCCCCTCCCCGCAGCATCTTCGGTCACCTCCTCAGGCGGCCCGACTCGGAAAGACCCGGTATGAACGTCCTGATCGAGATAGCCGGTGCCGGCGCCCTCGCCTACGCGGCCGTCACCATCCCGCGCAACGCCCGCAAGGCGCGCGCGCTGCGGGCCGAGGCGAAGGCCAAGGCGCCGGTCAACATCGACCCGGCCGCGTACGGGCTGGTGCCCGCCGCGCAGCTCGACACCCGGTGCGCGGGCCCCGATCCGGAGGCCGACGCGGTCGCGGCAGCCGCGCTCACCGGTGACTGGCGGCGGGCCGCCGCCTACCTGGCCGGGGCGGGCCGTGACTGGGACCTGCGGTGGTACCGGCTCGGCATCCTCACGCACGCCGCCACCGAGGACGACACCTGGGTCAAGGCCTGGAGAACCCAGTACCCCGACGACCCGTCCGCCGCGCTCGTGCACGCCGACGCGCTCGTCGTGCTCGCGGGCAAGGTCCGCGGTGCGAAGAGGGCGAAGCACACCACGGCGGAGCAGTTCGAGGGCTTCCACCGGCTGCTGGCCCAGGCGCTGCCCGCCTGCCAGGAGGCCGCGCGGATGGCACCCGACGATCCCTGCCCCTGGATCGCGCAGCTCACCATCGCCCGGGGGCTCGGCTGGTCGCACGACGAGTTCCGGGCGCTGTGGGCCGAGGTCACCGCACGCGACCCGCATCACTTCGGTGCCCATGTCAGCGCCTTGCAGTACTGGTGCGCCAAGTGGCGCGGTTCGCACGAGCTGATGTACGCGTTCGCCGAGCGGGCCGCCGCCTCGGCTCCGGCCGGAAGCCTGCTGCCCGTACTGCGCCTGTACGCGCTGCTGGAGCACGGGGCCCGGGAACCCGACGAGCCGGTGTACCACCAGCCGTTCGTGCAGGCGGCCGTGGACGCCACCCTGGACGCCGTGGACCAGGTGCCGGCCGGACACCACCGACTGCCGTTGGTCCGGCACCTGCTGGCGGACACCCTGTTCCTGACGAAGCGGTACGCGGAGGCCGTCGAGCAGTTCCGGGCGGTCGGCGGACACATCGGCAGCGTGCCCTGGACGTACTCCGGCAACCCGGTCAAGGCGTTCGTCTACGCCCGCACCAACACCTTCGTCTTCTGGGAGAAGGCGGGCCGCCCCGCCCCTGCGCCCCGCGGCCACGCCACCGGGCGCTGAGGGACACCGGGGCCGGGGCGGCTACAGCGCGTGCCGCATCCACACGTTGGGCTCGACGTAGACGGCGTACCCGCGCTCCGGTTCGCAGCGGACGGGGACCAGCGCACCGGGCACCTCGACGTCCTCGGCGGTGTCGAACGGCAGCCCCGTCCAGCGGCGCCACTCGGCCAGCGAGGCGCCCACGGTCATGGAGGCCGGTGCGATGGAGTCGATGCGCGCGCCGGCGCGCGCGTGGACGCGCAGCCACGGATCCTCGGGCAGGCCGTCGGGGCGGACCCGGTGGGCGTACTCGGTGATCGGGGTGTGCGGTTCGCGGTGCTTGGCGCTGGGGCGGACGGGGGCGACGACCTCGCTGAAGCCGCGGGCGCGGGCACGGTCCCGCATCGCCGCGAGCATGACGGCGGACAGCCCTCGGCCCTGGGCGTGCGGGGCGATGGTGATGGAGATGGCGCTCACCGTGTCGGGGCGGGTGCCGCGGCGCAGGTCGGCGAAGGCCCAGAGCAGGACCTGGTCCCAGCCGCGCGCGGGCAGGGTGCGCCGGCCGTCGGCGTCGAGGGCGAAGGGGACGCTGAAGGCGTGGGCGACGATCTCGCCGCGCTCGTCCTGCGCGAACAGCGCGTGCTCCGGCAGTTCGGTGGGGATGCGGCCGTAATGGGCGGTGCCCACGGGATCGTTGGTCACGAACTCGGGCCAGGTGTCGGCC
Organism: Streptomyces sp. NPDC037288; assembly: GCF_055603265.1. Taxonomy (NCBI): domain Bacteria; kingdom Bacillati; phylum Actinomycetota; class Actinomycetes; order Kitasatosporales; family Streptomycetaceae; genus Streptomyces; species Streptomyces sp. NPDC037288. Next base: position 78,120 of record NZ_JBVJVY010000013.1, on the reverse strand, counting down.
ATCTCGAACAACGCCGGCAGCCGGTCGGGCCGCTCGGCGATGCTGCTCACCTTGACGTCCATGACGCTCACGGTAGGCGCCCGCGCCCGGCTCCGGAAACGGGTTTGCCGGCCGGCGGGGCGATGCCGGCTCCCGGGCTCACCGCGCCCGGAAACGGTCCGGGGCCTGGGTGGGGTTGCCGCCCGTGGGGAGTTTCCGGCCGGGGCAGCCGGTGAGGACCTTCTTCATGGCGGCCTTCTCGGCGGCGGTGACCCACAGGCCGTACTTCTTCTTCACCGCGACCTGGGCGGCCACATAGGTGCAGCGGTACTTCGGGTTCGGCGGCAGCCAGGTGGCCGCGTCGCCGTCCCCCTTGCCGCGGTTGGCGCTCGCGTCGACGGCGATGAGGTTGAGGGGGTCGTTGGCCAGCGCTATGCGCTTGCTCGGGTCCCAGTACTTGGCGCCCTTCTGCCAGGCGTCGGAGAGGGCGACGACATGGTCGATGTCGACCTGGCTGCGGCCGCGCCGGTAGGTGATGTCCTTGCCGGAGTAGGGGTCGGGTTCGAGCAGGCCGTAGGAGACCTTGCAGGCGCCGCCGGTGAACTTCACGTCTTTCAGGTCGCGTTTGAGTATGTCGTCGCGGGTGTCGCAGGAGTTGGAGTCGGTGTCCGCCCAGGCGGTGCCGAAGCGGGCCCGGGAGTAGCCGGTCTTCGGGGCGCGTCCCTTGACGGTCAGCGAGTCGGCGGCGGCCAGGGCCGCTCCCCCGCCCTGGGCCTTTCCGGATCCGGAGGATCCCTTGGTCTGCTCGCTCTTGCAGCCGGCCACGGCGACCGTCATGACGACCACCGCGGCGACCGCCCCGCCCCTCAGACGCGTCACGGTACGTCCCCCCTTGCTCGCCCTCGTCCGCCCTGGTGGGCGGGCGGATCGTTCCTGTGCCCACGGTAACGGACCCCCGGCTTCCGCCAAATGAGCCCGAAATGCATCAACCGGTACATCCCGGGCCCTGCTTGGGGCATGTGAGGGCTCGGCGGGGGAGCTCGCGGGGCGCGTCCGCGCGCCCGCACACACCGCGCCTGTGCCCACAGTGGGCTGCGAGGACAGCCGTCTCCCCGCGGGCGTCGCTCGTGACGGGAGTGGTGCCGCCGCCCGTGGACGGCGGGGCGGTCACCGCCCGGCCTGGCCCGCCCCCCAGGGGCCCGCGTCCCCCGCCTCCAGCAGGTGCCGGATGGTGGGGACGCGTACGGCGGTACGGGCGTCGTACCCCCTCGGGGCTCCTACGAACCCAGGATCGAGGCGAGGAACTCCCCGACCCAGCCCAGCAGTTCGCGGCCGACCAGCGGCTTGCCGCCGACCTTCGCGGTCTTCGGGCGCGGTACCAGCACCTGGTGCACGGCCGGCTTGATGACCGTGCCCGGGTACAGGCGTTTGACCCGCAGTTCCTGCGACTCGCGCAACTCCACCGGTGCGAAGCGGATGTTGGTGCCCTGCAGGACGATCTCACCGACGCCGCACGCGCGCGCGAGCATCCGCAGCCCCGCCACCAGCAGCAGGTTCTCCACCGGTTCGGGCAGCTTGCCGTAGCGGTCGGTGAGTTCCTCGCGGACGGCCTTGATGTCGTCCTCCGAGTTGGCGGAGGCGATGGCCCGGTACGCCTGCAGGCGCAGGCGCTCGCCGGGGGCGTAGTCGTGCGGGACGTGCGCGTCGACGGGCAGCTCGATCTTGACCTCGAGCGGCGGCTCCTCCTCGATCTCGCCGGTCTCCAGCTGGCGCCGGTAGTCGGCGACGGCCTCGCCGACCATGCGGACGTACAGGTCGAAGCCGACACCCGCGATGTGGCCGGACTGCTCGCCGCCGAGGAGGTTGCCGGCGCCGCGGATCTCCAGGTCCTTCATCGCCACGTACATGCCCGCGCCCATCTCGGTGTGCTGGGCGATGGTCGCCAGGCGCTCGTGGGCGGTCTCCGTGAGCGGCTTCTCCGGCGGGTACAGGAAGTAGGCGTAGCCGCGCTCGCGGCCTCGGCCGACCCGGCCGCGCAGCTGGTGCAGCTGGGACAGGCCGAAGGTGTCGCCGCGCTCCACGATCAGCGTGTTGGCGTTGGTGATGTCGATACCGGACTCGACGATCGTCGTCGACACCAGGACGTCGAACTTCTTCTCCCAGAAGTCGACGACGACCTGTTCCAGCGCCGATTCCGACATCTGGCCGTGGGCCGTGGCGATGCGCGCCTCGGGGACGATCTCGCGCAGCCGGGCCGCCGCGCGGTCGATGGACTCGACCCGGTTGTGGATGTAGAAGACCTGGCCCTCACGCAGCAGTTCGCGGCGGATGGCCGCGCCGATCTGCTTCTCCTCGTACGGCCCGACGAAGGTGAGCACCGGGTGGCGCTCCTCCGGGGGCGTGGTGATCGTGGACATCTCGCGGATGCCGGTGACCGCCATCTCCAGGGTGCGCGGGATGGGCGTGGCGGACATGGTCAGCACGTCCACGTTCGCGCGGAGCTTCTTCAGCTGCTCCTTGTGCTCGACGCCGAAGCGCTGCTCCTCGTCGACGATGACCAGGCCCAGGTCCTTGAACTTCGTCTCGGAGGAGAACAGGCGGTGGGTGCCGATGACGACGTCCACCGCGCCGTCCTTCAGGCCTTCCAGGACGGCCTTGGCCTCGGTGTCGGTCTGGAAGCGGGACAGCGCCTTCACACTCACCGGGAACTGCGCGTACCGCTCCGAGAACGTCCCGAAGTGCTGCTGCACCAGCAGGGTCGTGGGCACGAGCACGGCCACCTGCTTGCCGTCCTGTACGGCCTTGAAGGCGGCCCGCACCGCGATCTCGGTCTTGCCGTAGCCGACGTCGCCGCAGATCAGGCGGTCCATGGGGACGGACTTCTCCATGTCCTCCTTGACCTCGGCGATGGTGGTGAGCTGGTCCGGGGTCTCCGCGTAGGGGAAGGCGTCCTCCAGCTCGCGCTGCCAGGGCGTGTCGCCGCCGAAGGTGTGGCCGGGGGCGGCCATGCGCGCGCTGTACAGCTTGATCAGGTCGGCGGCGATCTCCTTGACGGCCTTCTTCGCGCGTGCCTTGGTCTTCGTCCAGTCGGCGCCGCCGAGCCGGTGCAGGGTGGGCGCCTCGCCACCGACGTACTTGGTGATCTGCTCCAGCTGGTCGGTCGGGATGTAGAGGCGGTCGCCGGGCTGGCCGCGCTTGGCGGGCGCGTACTCCACGACCAGGTACTCGCGCGTGGCGCCCTGCACGGTGCGCTGCACCATCTCGATGTAGCGGCCCACGCCGTGCTGTTCGTGGACGATGTAGTCGCCCGGCTCCAGGGTGAGCGGGTCGATGGTCTTACGGCGGCGGGCCGGCATCCGGGCACCCTCGCGGCCGGTGGCGCGCTGGCCGGACAGGTCGGTCTCGGTGAGCACGGCGAGTTTCAGCGCCGGATCGACGAGGCCGTACTCGATGGAACCGCAGGAGACGTGCACCACCGACGGGCTCAGCTCGCCGAGGTCGGCGTCGAGCCGGGCGGCGATGCCCTCGCCGCCGAGCACCTCGACCGTGCGGGCGGCCGGGCCGTGGCCCTCGGTGACGAACACCGCGCGCCAGCCGTCGGCGAGCCAGCCCTTGGTGTCGGCGAGGGCCCGCGCGGTGTCACCGCGGTAGGTCTCGGGTGCGTGCATGCCGAGCTTGAGGGTGCCCGCGTCGAGCTCTTCGTCGGCCGCGAAGGGGGACACCGACCACCACATCATGTCCCGCTCGCGCGCGCGGTCGCGGACGTCGGCGATGGACCACAGGGAGGCGGCACCGACGTCGATGGGCGCCTCGCCACCACCGGCGGTGGCCGCCCAGGACGCCTGCAGGAACTCCTGGCTGGTCGCGACGAGATCGGCCGCACGCGTGCGTACCCGCTCCGGGTCGCAGACCACGGCCATGGCGCCCTCGGGCAGCACGTCCAGCAGCAGCTCCATGTCGTCGACGAGGACGGGGGCGAGGGACTCCATGCCCTCGACCGCGATGCCCTCGGCGATCCTGTTCAGGAGCTCGCCGAGCTCCGGGTGTTCCTCGGCGAGGGCACGCGCGCGTGCGCGCACGTCGTCGGTGAGCAGCAGCTCGCGGCACGGCGGTGCCCACAGGCCGTGCTCGGCGACCTCCAGGGAGCGCTGGTCGGCGACCTTGAAGTAGCGGATCTCCTCGACGTCGTCGCCCCAGAACTCGATGCGCAGGGGGTGTTCCTCGGTGGGCGGGAAGACGTCCAGGATGCCGCCGCGCACGGCGAACTCGCCGCGCTTCTCCACCAGCTCCACGCGCGCGTAGGCGGCGGCCGCGAGGGCCTCCACGACGTCGTTCAGGTCGGCGCTCCGGCCCTGCTTCAGGGACACCGGCTCCAGGTCGCCGAGGCCCTTGACCTGCGGCTGCAGCACGGAACGTACGGGTGCCACGACGACGGAGACCGGGCCGGTCTCGGGGTCGTCCGGGCTCGGGTGGGCGAGGCGCCGCAGGACGGCGAGACGGCGGCCGACGGTGTCACTGCGCGGGCTGAGCCGCTCGTGCGGCAGGGTCTCCCAGGAGGGGTACTCCACGACGCCCTCCGGGGGGAGGAGGGAGCGCAGGGCTGCCGCCAGGTCCTCGGCCTCGCGGCCCGTCGCCGTGACCGCGAGCACGGGGCGGCCGGCCTCGCGGGCGAGGGCGGCGACCGCGAAGGGGCGGGCCGCCGGGGGGCCGACGAGGTCGACGTGCATGCGGTTGCCGTCCGCGGCCGCCGTGATCGCTTCCGCGAGGGCGGGGTCCTTGACGACGGCGTCGAGCAGACCGTGCAGGCTCATGGGGGCTTTCCGTCCGGGGTGGGCAACGCAAGTAGCCCGGCGCGGGTGGCAGCCGGGGCTGTCCAGCCTACGACGCCGGCGGCGTTGCCGTCGGGGCCTGTGGACAACCCTCGGGAACTGCACCGGCACAACAGCCCGGTGCCGGGAAGCCTTGTCGGCTCCCCGGCACCGGGTCTTCCCCCGCAACCCCCGTATGCGGTGGTCGTCGGCCCGGCCCGCGCGGCTAGTCCGTCGCGATGGCGTTCAGTACGTTCATCCGGCCCGCACGGAACGCCGGGACCAGCGCGGCGAACAGGCCCACGAAGGCCGAGGCGACGAAGACCGTGATGATCGTGGGCCAGGGGATGTCCAGGACGTTCAGCCCGTCCAGGGCGAGGAGCCTCTGGGCGGTCGCGCCCCAGCCCATGCCCAGGCCGAGGCCGAGCAGGGCGCCGAAGACGGCGATCACCACGGACTCCAGGCGGATCATCCGGCGCAGCTGGCGGCGGGAGAGGCCGATGGCCCGCATGAGGCCGATCTCCCGGGTCCGCTCGACCACCGACAGCGCCAGGGTGTTCACGACACCCAGGACCGCAACGATGATCGCGAGTGCCAGCAGGCCGTAGATCATGTTCAGCAGCTGGCCGATCTGGTCCTTCAGCGCCTTCTTGTAGTCGGTCTGGTCGCGGACGGTCAGGTCGGGGTTGTCGTGCAGGGCCGACTTCAGCGCCTTGTAGGCGGCTGCCTGCCGCCCGTCCTGGGCCGTGGCGAAGAGGAGCTCGTCCAGCGGCATCCTGTCGGCGGGCACGTACTTGGCCATCGTCTGGACGGACGTGTACTTCGCGCCCGCGTCGATGAGACCGTCGCTGCTGGTGATGGCCCGTACGGTCAGGTGGCCCGTGGAGCCGTCCGCGAAGGCGACGGCGATCCTGGAGCCGAGCCGGATGCCGTGCTCGTCGGCGAACTTGTCGGGAACCGACATCGAGTCGGGCCGGTAGGCGTCCTTCAGCTCGCCGGCGACCGTCTTGGTCCGCACGTCGCTCGCGTAGGTCGGGTCGGCGGCCATGATCGTGGTCTTCTTGAGGGTCGTGCCGTCCGGCATGGTGAGGTCCGCGTCGGTCCACTTGTACTCGGTGACCCGCTTGAGGCCCGCCGTCTCCTTGACGGCCTTGGCCGCCTGCGGGGCGATGAGCCCGCCCGGGGTGTCGCTCCGGACGATGAAGTCCGCGCCGACGGTCTTGTCGAGCTGGTCGGTGGCCGAGGCGACCATGGAGGAGCCGACCACCGACAGACAGGCCACCAGGGCCAGGCCGATCATCAGGGCCGCGCCGGTGGCGCCGGTGCGGCGCGGGTTGCGCAGCGCGTTGCGCTCGGCCATCCGGCCCACGGGGCCGAAGATCCGCAGCATGACCGCGCCGAGGACCCGGACCAGACCGCCGGCGAGCAGCGGGCCGATGACGACGAACCCGACCAGCGTGGCCACCACGCCCAGGCCCAGCCATCCCGAGCCCGCCTTGGCCTTGTCGGCGGTGGCGGCGACGTACAGGCTCCAGCCGCCGGCGGCGGTGAGGACCAGGCCGGTCACGGCCCGGACGGCGCCGGCCCTGGCGTCGGTCGGGGCACCCGCGTCGCGCAGCGCGGCCATCGGGGAGACCTTGCCGGCGCGCCGGGCGGGCAGGTAGGCGGCCAGGACGGTGACCAGGACACCGAGGAGCAGGCCTACGGCGGGGGTCGTCCAGGCGACGGTCAGGTCGTCGGTGGACAGGTGCATGCCCATCCTGCCCATGAGCTTCATCAGGCCGACGGCGATGCCGACGCCCGCGCCGACGCCGAGCAGGGAGCCGATCACGCCGAGCAGCAGCGCCTCGATCAGCACCGACCGGTTGACCTGCTTGCGGGAGGAGCCGATGGCGCGCATCAGGCCGATCTCGCGGGTGCGCTGGGCGACCAGCATGGAGAAGGTGTTGATGATCAGGAAGACGCCGACGAGGAGGGCGATGCCGGCGAAGCCGAGCATCGCGTACTTCATGACGTTCAGGAAGCTCTTGAGGCTCTTCTGGTTGGCGTCGGCGACCTCCTTGGCGGTCTGCACCTTGTAGGCGTGGCCGAGGGCCGCGGTCACGTTCTTCTTCAGCTGCGCGTCGGTCACGCCCTGGGCGGCGGTGACGTTGACGTTGGTGTAGACGCCGGTCTTTCCGGCCAGGGTCCGCTGGGCGGTTTTCGTGTCCAGGTAGAAGATCGCCGCGCCCGGGTTGGTGACCTTGAAGGCGGCGATGCCGGACACGCGCGCGTGGTGCGTGCCCACGACGGAGATCATGCCGATCTCGTCACCGAGCTTCAGGTGGTGCTTGTCGGCGGTGTCCTCGTCGACCATGACCTGGTCGGGGCCCTGGGGCGCCGCACCGGTGGTGATCTTCATGGTGCGGGCGTCGTTGCCGTTCCAGCTGCCGACGATGGTGGGCGCGCCGCTGCTGGGCGACAGCTTGTCCTTCTTGGCGTCGATGACGGTCACCGAGGTGGAGAACACCGTCCCCTCGGCCGACTTCACGCCCCGCGCCCCGCGGACCTCGCCGAGCACGGCGGCCGGCATGACCGGCGGCTTGCCGGTACGGGAGGTCGTCTCACCGGTGTCGGAGGAGCCCTTCGCGCTGACCGTCACGTCCGAGGCCGTGGCCTGGAAGAGCTTGTCGAAGGTGGTGTTCATCGTGTCGGTGAACACCAGCGTGCCGCACACGAACGCCACCGACAGCAGGACCGCGACCGCCGAGAGCGCCATACGGCCCTTGTGCGCGAAGAAGTTGCGCATCGAGGTCTTCAGGACGGTCATGACGTACGTCCCCGGGCGTCGAAGTCCTTCATGCGGTCCAGTACCTGATCGGCCGTCGGCTGGTACATCTCGTCGACGATCCGGCCGTCGGCGAGGTAGAGCACGCGGTCCGCGTAGGAGGCGGCCACCGGGTCGTGGGTGACCATGACGATGGTCTGGCCGAGTTCGTCCACCGAACGGCGCAGGAAGCCGAGCACCTCGGCACCCGCGCGCGAGTCGAGGTTTCCGGTCGGCTCGTCCCCGAAGATGATCTCCGGGCGGGCGGCGAGCGCACGGGCCACGGCGACACGCTGCTGCTGCCCGCCGGAGAGCTGGGCCGGCCGGTGCCTGAGGCGCCCGGCGAGCCCGACGGTCTCCACCACGCGGTCCAGCCACGCCCGGTCCGGCTTGCGCCCTGCTATGTCCATGGGCAGCGTGATGTTCTCGAGGGCGTTCAGCGTCGGCAGCAGGTTGAACGCCTGGAAGATGAACCCGATCCGGTCCCGGCGCAGCTGGGTGAGCTTCTTGTCCTTCAGGCCGGTGATCTCGGTGTCGTCCAGGAAGATCTGACCGCCGGTCACGGTGTCGAGCCCGGCGAGGCAGTGCATCAGCGTGGACTTGCCGGACCCGGAGGGGCCCATGATCGCGGTGAACTGGCCGCGCATGATGTCCACGTCAACGTGGTCGAGGGCGACGACACGGGTCTCGCCGGACCCGTACGCCTTCACGACCTGCCGCGCCCGCGCGGCAACGGCCGTACGCCCTCCAGTGCCCCCGTGCCTGGGAATGGTCACAGCCGATGTCACGGTATGTCTCCTAAGTCGGTCCTGCTGCTCGGCAGGTCTGCGGATGGGCCCCGGCGTGCCGGGGAGTCGTCCTGGGTACGTCGATGAGTCTCGTGTCCGGCGGGGGTGCCGCGCGCTGGTGCGAAGCCCCCTCTTACCGTGGGGAAAACCCCACCCCGCCGGTTCCGGCAGCCGCCCCCAGCGGCGTAAAGCCAGGTTAAGGACGGCACCGGGAGCATCTCGTCCTCCGGGGGGACGAACGCTCCCCGAGCCGTAGTACCGAGATACCCCTAGGGGAGCTCCACCGCGGGGTGGAGACGTTCTCGGGGTCGACTCCACCCTTGGTCGCGAACAGCCTCCACCCTCCCGTCGCGTGAGGGTCAATGGGAAGCTGGCCTTCCGGAGATGGGTGCAAGGGGCACGGGGAGGGGACGTCCGGTGGGAGGTACGACACCCGCGATACGCAAGGGGGCCGCGCAGGGCCCCGGGACCCGCCGGCGGGGCGCGGTGGTCGCCGCGCTGATGCTGGCGATGGCGCTGGCCGCACTGGACGCCACCATCGTCTCCACGGCCGTACCGCAGATCGTCGGCGACCTCGGCGGGTTCTCCGTCTTCTCCTGGCTCTTCTCCGGCTACCTGCTCGCCGTGACCGTCACGCTCCCCGTCTACGGCAAGCTGTCCGACACCTTCGGCCGCAAGCCGGTACTGGTGGCGGGCGCGGCGGTGTTCCTGCTGGGCTCGCTGCTGTGCGCGGGCGCCTGGAACATGGCGGCGCTGATCGCGTTCCGGATCGTGCAGGGCCTGGGCGGCGGGGCCTTGCAGGGCACCGTGCAGACGCTGGCCGCCGATCTGTATCCGCTGGCGGAGCGCCCGAAGATCCAGTCCAAGCTGTCCACGGTGTGGGCGGTGTCGGCGGTGGCCGGGCCGGGCCTGGGCGGGATGCTCGCCGCATACGCCGACTGGCGCTGGATCTTCCTGATCAACCTGCCGATCGGCTGCGCCGCGCTCTGGCTGATCGTCCGCCATCTGCACGAGCCGGAGCGGGAGAAGCCGGAGAGCCCGGACAGCACGGCACGCGCGCGTGTGGACTGGGCCGGCGCGCTCGCGGTGTTCGCGTGCGGCGGGGTCCTGCTGACCGCGCTGGTGCAGGGCGGGGTGGCCTGGCCGTGGCTGTCGGCGCCGTCGCTGGCCCTCTTCGGCACGGGCCTGGCGCTGGCCGGTGCGGTGGTCGTGGTGGAGCGGCGGGCCGCGCAGCCGATCATCCCCGGGTGGGTGTGGCGGCGCCGGACCATCGCGGCCGTCAATCTGGCGCTCGGCGCGCTGGGACTGCTGATGGTGGCGCCGAGCGTGTTCCTGCCGACGTACGCGCAGTCGGTGCTCGGACTGGCTCCCGTGGCCGCCGGGTTCGTGCTGTCGGTGTGGACGCTCAGCTGGCCGGTGTCGGCGGCGTTCAGCCAGCACGTCTACCGGCGCATCGGCTTCCGGGACACCGCGCTCCTCGGCATCGGCCTGGCCGCGCTGATCCTGTGCGCGTTCCCGTTCCTGCCCTACCCCGGCTCGTGGTGGCAGCCGGCGCTGCTGATGCTGCTGCTGGGCGGGGCGCTCGGGCTGTTCCAGCTGCCGCTGATCGTCGGGGTGCAGTCGACGGTGGGCTGGTCCGAGCGGGGCACCACGACCGCGTCGGTGCTGTTCTGCCGGCAGACCGGACAGACCGTGGGCGCGTCGCTGTTCGGCGCCGTCGCCAACGGGGTGCTGGCCGCCCGGCTGGGCGGCGCGGGCGACCTGGACTCCGTCACGCGCGCGTTGGACGCCGGAACGGCCCCGGAGGCGACCCGGCGGGCGATCGCCGACGCGGTGCACGCGGTGTACCTCGGCGCGGCGGGCGCGGCGGCCCTGGCCTTCCTGGTGCTGCTGCTGGTGGCACCACGGCGGTTCCCGGTGCGCGAGGAGTGAGCAGGCCGGCCGGCGGTCAACACGGGTAACACCGGGGCCGACCCGTTTCCGTGCAGTAAGCGCATACCGACCGGCCAGTTCGGTGAAAACGCCGCGCGGCCCGGAACGCACGAGTAGCGTGCGTGGCCCCACGCCCCCACCTCCCTGCGGTCCGCCGCCACGGACCCGAGCCGCGCAAGGAGCCCCGGGATGTCCTACGACCCGCCGCACCCGCCGTACACCCAGCCCCAGCCGCCGTACGCCCAGCCCCGACCGCCGTACGCACAGCCGTCGTACGCGCAATCCCAGCCGTCGCACACCCCCTCCCAGCCGTCGTACACCTACCCCTGGCAGCCCGCGCCGCCCGAGCCGCCCCGCCCGGGGCACCGGCCGCCCCGCGAACCCCTCGGCCACCACAGCGACCTGCGGGTGCTGCGCAGCGCCTACCGCTGGCAGCGGCGTACCGCCACGCTCACCGCGCTGGGCTACTTCACGCTGTTCCTGGTCCTGTCCGCGTCCGCGCCCGGCTTCATGACGCGCACGGTCGCCGACGGCATCCCCGCCGGACTGCTGCTCGCCCTGATCCAACTTCCCGTCACCTGGCTGGCGATCGCCCTGTACGAGCACACCGCACGCCGGCACGTCGATCCGCTCGCGGACCGCATCCGCAGGGAGACCGAGCTGGACGCACGCCGAGGAGCGACCCGGTGACCGGCGCCGCCGGCTCCCCCGCCGTGGGGGGCTTCACCGGTTTCAGCGACTCCGGCCAGGCCATGTCCCTGGTCGCCTTCTCCACCGCCGCCACGGTGACCCTGCTGCTGTGCGTGATGACCGGCCCCGACCGGGACGACCTCGACGAGTTCTACACCGGCTACGGCTCCCTGTCCCCGCTGCGCAACGGCCTCGCCATCGCCGGCGACTACATCTCCGCGGCCACCGTCCTCGGCACCGGCGGAGTGATCGCCCTGTGCGGCTACGACGGCGTCGTCCTCGCGCTCAGTACGGCGCTGTCGCTGATGCTGCTGATGTTCCTGCTGGCCGAACCGCTGCGCAACGCCGGCCGGTTCACCATGGGCGACGCGCTGGCCCGCCGGCTGCCGGGCCGCTGTGTGCGCATCACGGCCTGCGCGGTGACGATCGCCGCCCTGCTGCCGCTGATGCTGGTCCAACTCGCCGGAACCGGGCAGCTGATGGCGTTCATCCTGGGCTTCTCCAACGAGTCGCTGAAGACCGGATGCGTCGTGGGACTCGGCGCCCTGATGATCGCCTACGCGGCGATCGGCGGCATGAAGGGCACCGCGCTCATCCAGATCCTGAAGATCGTGATGCTGCTCGGTTCGGGCGCCGTGGTCGCCGTACTGATCCTGCACCGCTTCGACTGGGACCCGGGCGCCCTGTTCGCCGCGGCCTCGCGGCAGAGCGGCGCCGGCCCGGCCTTCCTGCACTCGGGGCTGCAGTTCGGCACCTCGGGCAGGTCCCGCCTCGACATGATCGCCTCGCAGCTGACCGTCGTGCTCGGCGGCGGCGTCCTGCCGCACATCACCATGCGCATGTACACCGCCTCCAGCGCCCGCCAGGTACGCCGCTCGATGTCCTGGGCGGTGTCGATCGTCGCCCTGTTCGTGCTGGTCATCACGGTGGTGGGGTTCGGCGCCACGGCCCTGGTCGGCCGTGCCGTGATCGCGGGGGCCGACCCGCAGGGCAACACGGCCTATCTGCTGGGCTCGCGCGCGGTGTTCGGCGCGGACGTGTCGACGGCGGAGACCTTGCTGTTCACCCTGGTGACGACGGCGATCTTCCTGACCCTGCTCGCGTCGGTGGCCGGGATGATCCTCGCCTGCGCCAACTCCCTCGCCCACGACGTGTTCGCGGCCCGCGTGCAGGAGATGCCGGCCCGGCGCGAGATGGCCCTGGCCCGCTTCTCCGCGCTCGCCATAGGCGCGCCGACGATCCTGCTGGCCACCCTGGTGCAGCACCACAGCCTGCAGCCCCTCGTGACGCTCTCCTTCTGCCTGGGTGCCTCGGCCATCGCACCCGCTCTGGTCTACGGGCTCTTCTGGCGCCGCTACACCCGCAGCGGACTGCTGAGCACGCTGATCGGGGGCTCACTGACCGTGCTGCTGCTCATGCCGGGCACCAATCTGGTCTCCGGCTCACCCGTCTCGGCCTTCCCGCACGCCGACTTCAACTGGTTCCCCTTCACCACCACCGGCATCGCCTCCATCCCGGCCGGCTTCTTCTTCGGCTGGCTCGGCACGGTGCTCTCCGGCCGCACCAAGGCGGAACGGCAACGCCACCAGTACGAGGCGGTGGAGGGCCGAATTCTGGCGGGGGCGGTGCGGGAGGGAGGCTGACGGGGCGGCGAGCGGGGCTGCTATTCCGGCGACGTCCTCCCCGTCAGGGAGATCAGGTTGCTCCGGGCCTCGTCCATGTGGGCCCGTACGTCGTCCCAGGCGTCGCCGTGCTCACGCAGCACCCGTTCCGTCTCCCGGGCGATGCGTTCCTCGTGCACGCGCGCGTCGGCGATGATGTCGGCGGCACGCGCGCATGCCTCCTCCTGACTGCGGCGCGCGAACTCCTCGGCCTCGCCGAGGACCCGCTCGGCGTCGGCCAGTGCGGCCTCGGCCCGGCTCACCCGCTCGGCGTACCGGGCATCCAGGGCGGCGATCCGCTCGGCCTCCTCGCGCTCGGCCTCGGCCCACCGCTCGGCCTGTTCCCGGGACAGCTGGGCGGTCAAGCCGGTCGTGCGCTGCCGCACCTCGCGCAACGCGGCGAGCATCTCCGCGCGCCCCTTCCGCACCTCGCGCCGCGTCCTGACGCGGATGCCGTCGGCCTCGGCGCGCGCGGCGATGAGCCGCCGGCGGGCGTATTCGTCCGCGTGCACGCGGAGCGCGTCCGCCGCTTCCTGCGCCTTCCGGCGTGCGCTGTCGGCGCGTGCTTCGGCCTGCGCGACCTGCCGGTGCGCCTCACGCCGCGTGCGCTCCCGCAGGTCCGCCGCTTCCTCCTGCACGAGCTGGAACAAGCGCCGTGCGCGCCCTCCCAGCAACTCGTACGTCTGCGGCGGGAGCTGGGCGACGACCTCGCGCATCCGCGCGGCCTCCGTCTCCATGTCCTTGGCGAGCACGGTCAGCCGCGCGGCACGTTCCCACGCGGCATCGCGGTCGCACGACAACGCCTCCATGTAGGCGTCGACCTGGTCGGTGCGGTAGCCGCGCCCCCGGACGGTCACAAAGCCGTGCGGCGACTTCGATGCACTGCTCACCCTGGGAACCCCTCTCCACCGGATATACACGACAGAATGATTTCGCGCATATCTTGATGGATCGGACGTAAGCGTTCATAACGCGACACTCCGCGGTCACGTCACGCTCGCCCTCGCGCATTTCACGCCCGGGGTGCAGTGAATATGCCGCCCCGGTCTGGCGCGAGAGAACGGCGGCGCCCACCCGTTCGGCCCACAGACACGACCAGAAACGCGTCGTGCCCTTCACGCACGCGTGAAGGGCACGATCACTTCCGCCGGGCGGGCGTCCCTACAGCAGCCCGTCCCACATCTGTTCCAGCAGCACCGACCACCAGCTCTCCGGCGAACCGAGCGCCGCCGGGTCGAGGGCGGCCAGCTGCGCCTGGAAGTCGACGGTCCAGCGGCCCGCCTGCTCCTGGTTCAGTCCGTGCCTCAGCCGCCACATCCGGCCCAGCAAGGCCAGGCAGCGCGCGAACTCCGGCAGCCCGCTGTTCACGAACTGCGGCGGCACCGGTGCACCGCCCGGCCCCGCCTCGACCGGCACGGCCACGATGTTCGCCGTCCCGTACTGCACACAGACCGCCTTGCCGAAGTCGGTGCCCATGACGAGGTACGAGCCCGCGTCCGCCGCCGGCTGCACTCCCCGCTCGGCCGCCAGCTCCGCCAGCGTGGGCACCGGGCGGCCCGGCTGGGCCTGCGCCCAGAAGAACGGGCCCATGTCCATCGGCAGACCGGCCACCACCAGCGTGTGCGCCACGACCGGCGGCACCCCCTGCCGGGACACCGCCTGCTGCTCGAACCGGAAGACCCCCGGCCCGAACACCGCCGCCAGTTCCTGCCCGATGGCCTCCGGCGGGATCACCGGGGCGGCCTGCACCGGCGTCAGCGGCGCCCGCACCGGCGCCGGCCGCGCGGGACCGTCCGCCACCTGGTGCAGCTCACCCTGGTGCGCCAGCAGCTGCTGCATGCCCTGCTGCCTGCTCGCATGGTCCGTGCCGTACGGCGCGATGCTCGTGATCCGCGCCTGCGGCCACTGCTCCCGGATCATCCGCGCACAGTAGGCGCCCGGCAGCGCGCACGACTCCAGCTCCGTGTGCAGCTCCAGCACCTGGTCCGGCGGCACGTTCATCGCACGCAGCTCGTGGAAGATCTGCCACTCCGGGTGCGGGGTGCCCGGCGCCGAACGCCGGATCAGCTGCTGTTCCGAACCGTCCTGCGCGCGGTAGCGCAGCACCGCCTGATAGCCGGGCCCGACCGTCGGCTGCGCCTGCTGCGGATACCCGTACGCGGGCGGCTGCCCCGGAACCGGCGCGCCCGGCGGCGGCATCGCACCCGGAGGCATCGGCTGCGGCGCACCCGGAGGCATCGGCTGCGGCACACCCGGAGGCATGCCGGGAGCGCCCGGCGCACCGAGTGCGCCGGGAGCCTGCGGCGGCGGGGGCGCGCCCGGACCTGCCACGGGCGGCGCCGCCAGCACCGTCTCCGCGTGGTGCACGGTCCCGCGCCCGCCCCCCGGAGCGCCCGGGGCGCCGGGAGCGCCGGGACCCGCAGGGGCTCCCGGAGGTTGCGGCGCCCCAGGCGCGGGCGGCATGCCGGGGGCGCCCGGAGCCGCAGGAGCGCCGGGCGGATGGGGCATGCCCGGAGCGCCAGGAGCATGCTGCGCGCCCGTACCCGGGACACCAGGGGCACCCGGCGGCTGCGGCGTACCCCCGCCCACCTGGCTGGGGTCGGCCAGCATCGTGGCCGCCTGGTGCACGTTGCCCGGAGGGGCGGCGGGCGGATGGGGGGCGCCCGGAGCATTCGGCGCGCCCGGCGCCTGCGCCCCTTCCGCGCCACCGGGACCTTCCGGCCCGAGCGCCGACACCAGTTGCGTCGGCACATACCCACCGGCAGGCGCACCCGGCGCCGGCGGCGGCGCCGCACTCCCCGGCCGTGCGCCCGGCGCGCCGGGGGCACCCGGCGGCGGAGGCGGCGTGCCCGCTCCGCCGCGCGCCCTCTTCGGCGGCGGCGCGGCCTTGCTCGTCGCGGCATCCGCGATGTCCCCGGCGTTCGGCGCGAGATGCCGCGCGGACGCACCGGCGTCGACTGGAGCCTGCGGCGCGCCCGTCGCACCACCCGGCGCCTGCGGGTAGCCGTAACCAGGAGCAGCCTGCGGGGCGCCGGGAGCCTGCGGATAGCCGTACGTCGGGGCGCCCGGGGGCGGTGTGCTGCCCTGCGGAACGCCCGGCGCGCCAGGAGCGGCGGGGGGCGGGAGCGGCGTGCCGGGCGCCGACGGGTACGCGGGTACGCCCGGCGCAGGCGTCCCGGGAGCCGCCGGCGGCTGCGGGTGGCCGTACGGCGGTGTACCGGGCGGCGGCAGGGGCGTACTGCCCTGCGGAACGCCCGGCGCACCGGGAGCAGCGGGCGCCCCGGGTGTACCAGGCGCGCCCGGCGTGTGCACGATGCCAGGCGCGCCCGGCGGGAAGCCCTGCGCGCCCGGCGTGTTCGAAGGATCGAGCGCCGGGGCGACCGCCGTCGGCGGCAGCTGGCTGCCCCCCGACATGAGCGCCGTCTTCGCATCCGGTGCGCTCACCGGCGGCCGGGGAGCCACGTCGTCGGAGTCGCTCAGCGGCGGCGCGAACACCGTCGCGGGCAACGGCACCGAACGGTCGTCCTCACCGGGGTCCGCGTTCGTGTCGGTACCGGCCCAGGGCGTGGCCCCCACCGGCACCTCCGCAGGAGGCGCACCGTGCGGAGCAGGCGCCCCGGGCACACCGGCCGCGCCCGGCGCACCCGGCCCGCCCTGCGCCCCTCCAGGCGCCCCGGACACCCCGGCAGCCCCCGCCGGCACCCCGGCCTGCGTCTGTGCCAGCCCCGCCCCACCGGACGAAGCCCCGCCACCGACACCGGCCGCCTCTGCACCGGCACCAGCACCAACGCCGGCGCCCGTGCCCGAACCATCGGAACCCGCGACCGAAGCCCCGGACGCCGCGCCAGCCCCGGCCCCGGCCTCAGCCCCCCGATCCCCGATCCCCAGCTTGTCCGCCGCCTCCTGCAGCCACTCCGGAGGAGTCAGCAGGAACGACGTCTGGTTGAGGTCCACCCGGGCAGCCGCCGGCGCCGGGACCGCGTCCCGCGGCTCATCGGCACGGCCGTACTCCTCCTCGTACCGGCGGATCACCTCACCCACCGGCAGCGCCGGCCACAGCGTGGCCTCACCGCTGTCCCGGGCGATCACCAGCCGCTGCGCACCCGCGTCCGACCGCGGCCCCTCCGCCCGGTCCTCACCCCACACCACGAAACCCAGCTCGAACTCCCGTACCCGCACCTCACGATGCTGGTACGCGGGCACGTCACCGTTGATCCACTCCTCGGCGCGCTCCTGCGCCTGCGCGTAGGTCACCATCGCCTGAAACTCACTCCCCCACCGGGCCGGACGACGCCGCACCGGAAGACACCGGAACGACACGGGCGAAACCGCCGTCGACCATCAGATTCGCCACCGTCTCCAACTCCGGCGGGCTGCCCGCCAACCGCGACAGGAAGGCGTCGAAGTCGTCACCGCACGGCAGCAGCAGACGCTCCACCCGCTCCGCCGGCGGCCACGACGGATCCACGTCCCGCACGTCGTCGTACGCGCAGAACCACACCGAACCGGGCCGCTCGCCCTTCACCTTCACCGCGAGCAACCCGCCCTGCACGAACGCCACCCCGAGGTAATCCTTCGTCAGATGGTCACGCAGGCACTTGTTCACGTACACCAGGTCGTTGACCGCCGCCTCGTCCCGCACCGTGAAGAACGGCTGGTCCAGCAGCAGACCCAACTCGGCGTCCAGCGCCGTACCCACCGGCGCACACCCGCCCGCCGCCTTCAAGAACGAGCGGTACGCGCCCGGAAGCCGGTAACCCAGGTCCTCCTCGACGCCCTGCACCTGCGCCTCGGACACCGCCACACCCGACTTCGGCAGTCCGAAATGCGCCGGCCGCGTCTCCTGCAACGGCCGCGTCCCGCGCTTGCCGTGGTCCACCGACGCCGTCGCCACCCCACCGTGATGCCGCAACAACGCCTTCACCTCGACCGGAACCAGCTCCAGCCGCCGCGTCCCCACGACGTGATGCCACGTCCAGCCGTGCGGCGTCGCCACATCCGGCACCGTGTCCCACAACTCGTGCCGCTCCGCCGCCAGCGCCGCGTTCGCCGACACATAGTCCGTCAGCCGCAACTCGTCGACACCGAAACCCTCCGGAGGCTCGGCGATCTCCACCGC
The DNA here is from genome assembly GCF_055603265.1 of Streptomyces sp. NPDC037288. NCBI lineage: Bacteria > Bacillati > Actinomycetota > Actinomycetes > Kitasatosporales > Streptomycetaceae > Streptomyces > Streptomyces sp. NPDC037288. The sequence goes on along the minus strand of NZ_JBVJVY010000013.1, from coordinate 60,337 downwards.
CACGCGCGCGTACGGAGAGAAATCCGGGTAACCCCGCTCATCGACCCGTACCCCTCTCGGGTGACGCGCCGCCCGGACCGGATCCGGGAAGTGCACGACCTGCCCGGCGTAGGCCGCGTTCGGCGGCACGGCTTGTCCCCCGGCCTGGCCGCTGGGCGGTGTCCCCAGCCCGAGCCGACCTGTCGTCATGGCGGTAGCCCCCTGCGGCGTTCTCTCTGGCCTCAATCGGCGGTGTCGATCGCGAACGGCGACAGCCTATGCGGTACACGAACCCGGGTCACCGGCCCACCGCATCCCCGGGGAAACCGGCCCTCCGCTTCCGTGACCAGCCGTCACCCCACCGTGACCACCCACCCCCGCATCGGGCGTGTCGCACCGCCCCAGCTTCCGCACCGGCCACGGCATTTGGCACCCTGTGTCCTTCGGGGGAAGCCGGGGCACACCCGGGGAGGGGAAAACGATCATGAACACCTTGCGGACCGGAGGTACCGACGTGCGGGCCGGTGACCCACGCATCGACTGGAGCGGCACCGACACACCCCCCACCCCCACCCTCCGCCACCGCCGCGACGGCATCCTGCCCACCGTCGCCGCCGCCCTCTCCGTCCGCGGCGCCACCCTCACCGGCACCGCCGCCCGCAGCGACCAGCCACCCGCCCTGCACCCCCTCGTCCAGGACTTCCTCGACGCCCTCACCAGCGGTGAACGCGACCGCTTCACCGGCCGCTGTGCCGAAACCATCCTCATCTCCCGGCACATCACCGCCGCCGACGCCGCCCGCAGCAAACGCGCCGCCCGCAAAGCCATGACCAACAGCGAAGCGCGCAAAGCACTCAAACACGCCAAACTCACCGCCCGCCGCATACGCGAGGACGGCGACCCCCTCCACGGCAGCTTCGCCACCCCCTGCCGCGCCTGCACCGCCCTCAGCGCCCACTTCGGCGTCCGCATCGTCGACCCCACGGCAACCGACGGCTGACCCGCGCCGTCAACCCCAGTACCACCGCACCGCACCGCACCGCCGGCACGACGCATCACGCACGACGCACGACGCACGAGACGGACGAAGGGCAGATGCACCCCGAACACGCCACCACCCCCAAGCCCGCCACCCGCCACGAGCACGGGGCCACCCCAGCCCGCTTCCCCGTACTCGTCGACGCCGCCCTGCGCGCCGCCGGCTGGCAACCCGGACGCTGGGACATAAAGCAGGCCGAGATCTGGGCCGACGCCCTCCGCGACCACACCTCACCCGCCGGACACCGGCACACCGTCTTCCCCGCCGCCGTCGAGGCCTGGGCCGAATTCGGCGGCCTGACCATCACCCCCAACGGCCCCGGCCGCCAGATCGCCCCCGCCACCCTCCGCCTCGACCCCCTCCACGGCCTCCACCACGCCCGCACCCTCGGCGACCTGGGCCGGGCCCTCGGCACCGAACTCTGCCCCCTGGGCGAGGAAACCGACACCGCCGCCACCCTCGCCATCGACACCGAAGGCCGCGTCTACACCCTCGACCACACCGGCGACTGGTACGTCGGCCCCGACATCGACCACGCCCTCGCCACCCTCGTCACCGGCATCGAACCGGTACGCCTCACCGCCGGCTGAGACACCGGACCGGCACCGCCGGAATCACACCCCGGGACCGACACCACCGGGAGCACCCCCGGACTCACACCGCCGGAATCACCGCCGACACCCGGAAACCCCCCGCGTCCGTCGGCCCCGACACGAACACCCCGCCCAGCGCCACGACCCGCTCCCGCATCCCCACCAGACCGTTCCCCCCCGACGGCAACCCCGCCGCCGACGCCGACCCCGGCTCCGGCGGCGGCCCGTTCTCCACCTGCATCGCGATCTCCGACACCCGATGCGCCAGCCGCACGTGCGTCTTCGCGCCCGCCGCATGCTTGTGGACGTTCGTCAACGCCTCCTGCACCACCCGGTACGCCGTCTGCTCGACCGGAGCCGCATACGACCGCACCTGCCCCTCCACCGACAGATCCACGACCATCCCCGCCGCCGCCGACTGCCCGATCAACTCCTCCAGCTCCGACAGACACGGCCCGTCCTCGACCACCACCCGCGAGGCCGCAGCCGCAGCCGCCTCCCCCACCCCCGCCAACGGCATCTCCCGCACACGCCGGCCCACGCCCTCCCCCGCCCGCAGCACCCCGAGCATCTCCCGCAACTCGGTCAACGCCTGCCGCCCCATGTCCCCCACCAGCGCCGCGTTCTTCACGGCCTTCTCGGGATCCTTCCGCGCCACCGCCTGCAACGCCGCCGCGTGCACGACCATGAGACTCACCCGGTGCGCGACCACGTCATGCATCTCCCGAGCGATCCGCGTCCGCTCCTCGTTGCGCGCCCACTCGGCCCGCTCCTCCGCCCGCTCGGCGAGCAACTGAAGCTCGCGCTCCAGCGAGTCCGCCCGCTCCCGCAGACTCTCCATCAACCGCCGCCGAGCCCCCACATACAGCCCCAGCAGCAGCGGCGGAGCCGTCAGCCCCAACGCCGTCGTCACCGCCGCGAACGGCACGAACCCGTCACCCAGCGTCAGGTCCCCCCGCGCCATGTCCTGCCGCACCCGCACGAACGTCACCACCGCCGTCCCCACCAGCGACATCCCCGCCAGCGCCCCGATGACCCGCCGCGGCAGCTCACACGAGGCAAGGGTGTACAGGCCGACGACACCCAGCAGAAACCCCATCTGCGCGGGCGTGATCGCGATGGCGACGAGAACGACGGCGATCGGCCACTTCCGGCGCACGAGCAGCACAGAACCGGCGATCAGACCGAAAACGATCCCCACCGACACCGGAATCCCGGCATCCCTGGCAAACGGGATCCCCTCCGCCGCACACTCCACGGCCGACACCAGCGCGAGACTCCCGTCGAGTACCGCACTGCGCCACCTGGCCCACCACCAAGGCCCGGTCAGGGCCCCGGTCCGCTCTTCCCCCGTCGTGGTCATACCTCCAGCCTACGGGCGGCAGTCAGGCCTTTTCCGGTGGCTTTCCCCTACCACCACACACCACACTCCGTAACCGAACGAACTCGAAACCCACCGGTATCCCTCGAACTGGTGAACCCTTCCCGTTCGACCCTGGAACGGTTCATTCCGGCCGGACGGTGTGCGTATGACACACGCACCTGGCAAGTACGCCGACTTCGAAGGCCTGCGGGAGCAGGCGGTCGCCCTGCGCCGGGCAGGTTTCAGCCTCCGCCGGATCCGCGACGAGCTGAAGATCTTCAACAACGACATCCTCAACCGGCTGGTGAAGGGGGAACCGCCGCCGGAGTGGACCAAGCGCCCGAACGCGAAGGACGACCTCAGGGCGAAGGCTCGCGAGCTACGGCTCCAGGGCCGGACCTACGACCAGATCGAGGCGGAGCTGGGGTGTTCGCGCAGCTCGGTGTCGCTGTGGGTGCGGGACCTGCCGAAGCCGGAGCCTCGGTACACACCGGAGGAACAGCGCGCGCTCATGCAAGAGGGCTTGGCCAGGCGCCGCGCCGCAGAGAGGGAGAAGCGGGAGCGGTCCAAGGCGGCTGCGCTGCGGGATGTCGGCGAACTGACTGATCGCGAGCTCTTCATGGCGGGCATCGCCCTCTACTGGGCAGAAGGGTCCAAGAGCAACCCGTACGACCGCCGCGAGCGCGCGATCTTCGTCAACAGCGACCCCGGCGTGATCAAGACCTACCTGGCCTGGTTGGACCTGCTCGAGGTGGACCGCGAGCGCCTGACCTTTCGACTGCTCATCCACGAGTCGGCAGACGTCGACGCGGCGCATCGCTTCTGGGCTTCCGTGGCCGACATCGACACGTCGGTCTTCGCGAAGCCGACGCTGAAGAAGCACAACCCGAAGACCGTTCGCAAGAACACGGGAGGCGACTACCACGGCTGCCTGGTCATCGGCGTAGCCAGAAGCGCTCACTTGTACAACCGCATCGAAGGCTGGTGGGCCGGAATCGTGGCCCAGGCCGAGGCACGTCTCGGGTAAGGTCTGAGGCGCTGTCCCCCGTGGTGTAACCGGCAGCACACTAGATTTTGGATCTAGCAGGACAAGGTTCGAATCCTTGCGGGGGAGCCATGGCACACAAAACCCAGGTTCGGGCCCTGACCGGCGAAAGCCCCGTCAGGGCCCGCTCTCATGTCCGCCGAGAAACGCCCCGGTATCCTGCGGCTGTCATCCCCACTCACCACAGCCGAAGGGCAACCCCGTGAGCGCCATCCGCCCGGCAGCCGTCGTCGTTCTCGCAGCGGGTGAGGGCACCCGTATGAAGTCGGCCACACCGAAGGTCCTGCACGAGATCTGCGGTCGTTCCCTCGTGGGCCATGTGCTGGCCGCCGCCCGTGAGTTGGACCCGCAGAACCTGGTCGTCGTCGTGGGGCACGCCCGGGAGCAGGTCGCCGCGCACCTCGGCGGGATCGACCCGGCCACCCGGACCGCCGTACAGGCCGAGCAGAACGGGACCGGGCACGCCGTGCGCATGGGCCTGGAGGAGCTGGGCGGGGCCGTCGACGGGACCGTCGTGGTCGTCTGCGGGGACACGCCCCTCCTCACCGCCGACACCCTCAAGCGGCTCGCCGTCACCCACCACGCCGACGGCAACGCGGTGACCGTGCTGACGGCGGAGGTACCGGACGCCACCGGGTACGGCCGGATCGTCCGGGACGACGCGACCGGTGCCGTGACGGCCATCGTGGAGCACAAGGACGCCACCGACGCCCAGCGGTCGATCCGGGAGATCAACAGCGGGGTGTTCGCGTTCGACGGGCAGTTGCTGGCGGACGCGCTGAAGAAGGTCCGCAAGGACAACAGTCAGGGGGAGGAGTACCTGACCGACGTTCTCGGCATCCTCCGTGAGGCCGGTCACCGCGTCGGCGCCTCGGTGGCGGCCGATCACCGGGAGATCGCCGGGATCAACAACCGGGTGCAGCTGGCCGAGGCGCGCCGGATCCTCAACGACCGGTTGCTGACCGCCGCGATGCTGGACGGGGTCACCGTCGTCGATCCTGCCTCCACCTGGGTGGATGTGACCGTGACCTTCGAGCGGGACGCCGTGGTCCATCCCAACACGCTGCTCACCGGGTCCACGCATCTCGCCGAGGGGGCCGAGGTGGGGCCGAACAGCCGGCTGAGGGACACGAAGGTCGGTGCGGGGGCGCGGGTGGACAACACGGTGTCCGAGGGGGCGGTCGTGGGGCCGCAGGCGAGTGTGGGGCCGTACGCCTATCTGCGGCCGGGCACGCGCCTCGGTACCAAGGGCAAGATCGGGACCTACGTCGAGACGAAGAACGCCAGGATCGGTGAGGGCACCAAGGTGCCTCATCTGTCGTACGTGGGGGACGCGACGATCGGGGAGTACACGAACATCGGCGCGGCGAGTGTGTTCGTGAACTACGACGGTGAGAGCAAGCACCACACGACCGTCGGATCGCACTGCAAGACGGGTTCGGACAACATGTTTGTGGCTCCCGTCACGGTCGGGGACGGTGCTTACACCGCTGCCGGGTCTGTGATCACGAAGGATGTGCCGCCCGGTTCGCTGGCCGTGGCCCGTGGTCAGCAGCGGAATATCGAGGGTTGGGTGGCGCGGAAGCGTCCGGGCAGTGCGGCGGCGAAGGCGGCCGAGGCGGCGTCCCGGGCGGGTGAGGGCGAGGGCTGACGGGAAACGGGTGCGGCAAAGTCGGCGTACCGTGATAAGTGCACATCCGCACGCGTGCATCCGCACCCTTACCAGCTGATACGGCCTCTCATGCCCAGCCGAGAGGTCGGCGAACAGCCGGCTGGCTGAGACAACCTCTGAGGAGACAGTGCTGTGACCGGGATCAAGACGACCGGCGAGAAGAAGTTGATGTTCTTCTCCGGCCGCGCCCACCCCGAGCTTGCGGAGGAGGTCGCCCAGCAGCTGGGTGTCGGGGTCGTCCCGACGAAGGCCTTCGACTTCGCGAACGGTGAGATCTACGTCCGTTACCAGGAGTCGGCGCGTGGTGCGGACTGCTTTGTGATCCAGAGCCACACGGCTCCGATCAACCAGTGGATCATGGAGCAGCTGATCATGATCGACGCGCTGAAGCGTGCGTCGGCTCGTTCCGTCACGGTGATCGTGCCGTTCTACGGTTACGCGCGGCAGGACAAGAAGCACCGGGGTCGTGAACCGATTTCGGCGCGTCTGATCGCGGATCTGATGAAGACGGCGGGTGCGGACCGCATCCTGACGGTGGATCTGCACACCGACCAGATCCAGGGTTTCTTCGACGGACCGGTGGATCACCTGTTCGCGCTGCCGCTGCTCGCCGACTACGTGGGCGACAAGGTGGACCGGAACAAGCTGACGGTCGTGTCGCCGGACGCGGGCCGGGTGCGGGTGGCGGACCGGTGGTGCGACCGGCTCGGTGCGCCGCTGGCGATCGTGCACAAGCGGCGTGACAAGGACGTGGCGAACCAGGTGACGGTCCACGAGGTCGTGGGTGAGGTCAAGGGCCGGGTGTGTGTCCTGGTCGACGACATGATCGACACGGGTGGCACGATCTGCGCGGCTGCCGACGCGCTGTTCGCGCACGGTGCCGAGGACGTGATCGTGACGGCGACGCACGGTGTGCTGTCGGGTCCGGCCGCGGACCGGCTGAAGAACTCGCGGGTGAGTGAGTTCGTGTTCACGAACACGCTGCCGACGCCGGCTGAGCTGGGCCGGGATCTGGACAAGATCACGGTGCTGTCGATCGCTCCGACGATCGCGAGTGCGGTGCGTGAGGTGTTCGAGGACGGGTCGGTGACCAGCCTCTTCGACGAGCAGTGAGGTTTCTGCACGGCCGTCGCCGGCGCTAGCCGTTGATCCTTTTGGGTGCGGCCTCCCCCTCCGAGTAGACTGCTGCAGTTGCTCGGCGAGGGAGGCCGTACTCGTTCTTCGGGACGGGGCCGGCGGTCCGTTATCGACGCGCTCTTCGTAGCAGGCCGTTCGTGGCCGGGTGACCACGTCCGTTCCGAGTTCCTACGAGGAGTGATCCACATGTCCGAGGTGAAGCTCACCGCCGAGACCCGTACCGAGTTCGGCAAGGGTGCCGCCCGTCGCATCCGCCGTGACAACAAGGTTCCGGTTGTTCTGTACGGCCACGGCACCGACCCGGTGCACCTGACCCTGCCGGGTCACGACCTGCTGCTGGCGCTGCGTACGCCCAACGTCCTGATCTCCCTGGACATCGACGGCAAGACCAACGAGCTGGCGATCCCGAAGGCCGTGCAGCGTGACCCGCTGAAGGGCTTCCTGGAGCACGTCGACCTGCTGCTGGTCAAGCGTGGCGAGAAGGTCACGGTCGAGGTCTTCGTGCACACCGAGGGCGAGCTGGCGCCGGGTGGCAACCTGCTCGAGCACGTTCTGAACGCGCTGCCGGTCGAGACCGAGGCCACGCACATCCCCGAGTCGGTCACCGTCTCCGTCGAGGGCCTGGAGGCCGGCGCCTCCGTCCTCGCCAAGGACATCCCGCTCCCGTCCGGCACCACGCTGGCCGTCGAGGAGGACACGGTCGTCCTGCAGGTCCTGGCCGCGCAGGCCGAGGAGACCGAGGGTGAGGCCGCCGGCGGCGAGGAGGCGGCCGAGGCCTGATCCTCGCCGACGTCGTCAACTGTTCAGCCGCTGCTTCCCTCGCCGGGAGCAGCGGCTGGCGCGTATCAAGGAGACATGGAAGTGACCACCCCCGCCAGTACTGATCCCTGGCTGATCGTCGGGCTCGGGAATCCCGGGCCGGAGTACGCCATGAACCGGCACAACGTCGGGTTCATGGTGGTGGACCTGCTCGCGGAGCGGATCGGGGGGAAGTTCAAGCGGGCGGGCAAGGCGCAGGCGCAGGTGCTGGAGGGGCGGATCGGTCCGGCGGGTCCGGCGAGCCGTCGGGTGATCCTGGCGAAGCCGACGTCGTACATGAACCTGTCCGGCGGTCCGGTGAACGCGTTGAAGGACTTCTACAAGGTGCCGGTGGCGAACGTCGTGGCGGTGCACGACGAGCTGGACATCGACTACGGGGTGCTGCGGCTGAAGCTGGGCGGCGGTGACAACGGGCACAACGGTCTGAAGTCGATGACGAAGGCGATGGGGCCGGACTATCACCGGGTGCGGTTCGGGATCGGGCGTCCGCCGGGTCGTATGCAGGTGGCGGACTTCGTGCTGAAGGACTTCGCGTCGGCGGAGCGCAAGGAGCTGGACTACTTCGTGGACCGTGCGGCGGATGCGGTGGAGTGTCTGGTGGCGGAGGGGCTGGAGCGGGCGCAGAGCGCGTACAACTCCTGACGTGCGGCGCGTACAACTCGTGACTTGTACGGCTTTGCCTCCCGGGTGAGTTGACCGGTCGCGGGGGGATGGCCAATGATCCCGGCCATGCCCGCCACTGCCACCACCGCTCGCCAGGCCTCCGTGACCGCGTTGCGGTTCGGGCGGGTCGCGGCGATGGGTACGCTCGCCGCGCTGATCCTTTTCTGCGGGGTGTGGGGTTCCTGGGGGACCGCGCAGCACGTGATGCTGACCAAGGGGCGTGAGGCCGGCACGGTGCGGGTGACGCGGTGTGCGGGGGGTGTCTGCACGGGGCCGTTCACGCCGGTGTCGCAGGGGGCGCGGGCACGTGCGCGGGTGGAGCTCGGGCAGTCGGTGGCGGTGCGCAAGGGGCGGACGTACGACGTGGTCCTGAAGCCGGGTACGGCGGACGGGGTGCGCTCGGGTCCGGCGGGGATCCTGTACGCGTGGGTGCCGTTCGGCGGGGCGTTGCTGCTGGCCTCGGTGGTGGTGGCGGGCGGGATGCGGCTGACGCGGGCCGCGTGGGTGCTGGCGGGGTCGGGGATCGCGCTGCTGACGGCCGCGTTCGTGACTCTCTGAGGGGTTGGGGCGTTCTTCACGTCTGTGGGGGGTCTGTTCGTTGCCTGTTCGTGCTTGACCGGCTGTCAGGCGTGACCGGAAGCTGTACCGCCCCCTCCACATCTTCCCCGTTCACCACTCGAAGATGGATCAATCCCATGCGTACCCTCATTCGCGCCGGCGCGCTGAGCGCCGGTGTCGCGGCGGCGCTCGTGTGCGCCCCCGCCGCCCACGCAGGTGCCCCCGGTGACAACGGCACCGTCAAGATCCACGATGCTCGCACCGGCGCGGAGCTGCGCCGCAACGAGCCGCACGTGTGCACGTTCTATCTGGACGCTTTCGGCTTCGACGGCGGTCAGCGGGTCGACTGGCACATCGAGGCCTGGGCGCCGACGGCCGCCGCGAAGGGCCAGACCGTGAAGTCCGGCGCGATCACCCTGGGCGCGGACGGCCACGGCCGTACGGCCGACCTGTCGCTGCCGGACGGGCACTACAAGTTGTTCTGGAACTTCGAGGGCGAGAAGGGCGCGGCCAAGCACAAGGTGTTCTGGACGGACTGCGAGGGCTCCGCGGCGGGTGGCGGGAAGCCGTCCGGCTCGGCGTCGCCGTCGTCGTCTTCCTCGTCGTCTTCCTCGTCGTCTTCGTCGTCCGGTGCGGCCCCGGGTGCGTCCGCGTCCGGTTCGCCCGCCGCCGCGGCCCCGTCCTCCTCGCCGTCCGCCCGCAGCGCCGGCGGTGACCTCGCCGAGACCGGCAACGGCGCTCCGGTGGGTCCGCTGTCGGCCGGTGCCGCGGCGCTGGTCGGCGTGGGCGGCTATCTGGTGGCCCGGCGCCGGAAGGCCCAGCAGGGCTGAGGCCGCACCGTACACGCAAGGGTGCCCCCGGGGTCGTACGACCGCGGGGGCACCCTTGCGTGCGGCGTGGCCGTCAGCCGGTGTTGCGCAGGCCGGCTGCGACGCCGTTGACGGTGAGGAGCAGGGCGCGGGAGAGCAGCGGGTCGGGGTCGGTGCCCGCGGCCGCCGCGTCACGCTGGCGCTTGAGCAGGGTGACCTGGAGGTAGGAGATGGGGTCCAGGTAGGCGTCGCGGATGGCGAAGGTCTGCTTCAGGACGGGCTGGGCGTCCAGCAGTTCCTGCTCACCCGTGATGCGCAGCACCTCGCGGACGGTCAGCTCGTGTTCGGCCCTGATGGTGTCGAAGACGTGCTTGAGCTCGTCGGGGACGAGGGTGTCGACGTAGTGCTGGGCGATCCTGAGGTCGGTCTTGGCGAGGGTCATCTCGACGTTGGAGATGAAGTTGCGGAAGAAGTGCCACTGCTGGTGCATCTCGTCGAGGACGGTGTCGCCTTCTTCCCGCAGGCCCGCCTCGCGCAGCGCCTTCAGGCCGGAGCCGACCCCGAACCAGCCGGGGACGATCTGCCGGGACTGCGTCCAGCCGAACACCCACGGGATGGCGCGCAGGCCGTCGAGGCCGGCGCCGGAGTCGGGGCGGCGGGAGGGCCGGGAGCCGAGGTGGAGTTCGGCGAGCTGGTCGACCGGGGTGGAGGCGAAGAAGTACGCCGGGAGGTCGGGGTCCTCGACCAGGCGCCGGTAGGCGGCGTGGGCGGCGTCCGACACGACGTCCATCGCCGCGTCCCAGCGGGCCAGGGCCTCGTCGGACTGGCGGGGCGCGGTGTGCAGGGCGGAGGCCTGCAGGGTGGCCGCGACGGTCAGTTCGAGGTTCTCCCTGGCCAGCGACGGGATGAGGTACTTGTCGGAGATGACCTCGCCCTGTTCGGTGACCTTGATCTCGCCTTCCAGGGTGCCCCAGGGCTGGGCGAGGATGGCGTCGTGGGAGGGGCCGCCGCCGCGGCCGACGGTGCCGCCGCGGCCGTGGAAGAGGCGCAGGCGTACGCCGTAGCGGTGGGCGACGTCGCGCAGGCGGCGCTGGGCGCGGTGGATCTCCCACTGGCTGGTGGTGATGCCGCCGAACTTGGAGGAGTCGGAGTAGCCGAGCATGACCTCCTGGACGTCGCCGCGCAGCGCCACCAGGCGCCGGTAGGACGGGTCGGAGAGCATGTCCTCCAGGATCGTGTCGGCGGCCCTGAGCTCGTCCGTGGTCTCCAGGAGGGGGACGATGCCGATCCGGGCCCAGCCGGCGTGCAGGTCGACGAGGCCTGCCTCGCGGGCGAGGACGGCGGCGGCGAAGACGTCGTCGGCGCCCTGGCACATGGAGATGATGTAGGACTCGACGACCTCGGGGCCGAAGACCTGCAGGGCCTTCTTGACCGTCTCGAAGACGCCGAGGGTCTTGGCGCCCGCCGCGTCGACGGGTGCCGGGGCGGAGGCGAGCGGCCTGCGGGAGCGGAGTTCCTTGGCGAGGAGCTTGGCGCGGTACTCGCGGGGCATGTCGGCGTAGCGCCAGGACTCCTCGCCGAGGCGGTCGAAGAGCTGGCCGAGGGCGTGGTGGTGGGCGTCGGCGTGTTCGCGCACGTCCAGGGTGGCGAGCTGGAGGCCGAAGGCGGCGAGGGTGCGGATGGTGCGGGCCAGGCGGCCGTCGGCGAGGAGGCCGCCGCGGTGTTCGCGCAGGGAGGCCTGGATGATCCGCAGGTCGCTGAGCAGCTCGCCGGTGCCGAGGTAGTCGCGGCCCGCTTCGTGCGGGGTGCCCTTGGCGAGGCGCTGCTTGGTGTTCTCCAGCTTCTGCCGGATGCAGGTGGCCTTGAGCCGGTAGGGCTCCTCGGCGTTGAGGCGCTTGTAGCGGGGGCTGATCTCGGGCAGCAGGTCGAGGTCGGTCTTCAGGGACTGGAGGAGCTCTTCGGTGGCGCCCGTGTAGCGGATGGAGTTGGAGAGCAGTCCGCGCAGTTCGTCGATCATCTCCAGGGCGTCGTTGATGCCGTGTTCGTGCTGGAGGATGAGGACGTCCCAGGTGACCTGGGGGGTGACGTTGGGGTTGCCGTCGCGGTCGCCGCCGATCCAGGTGCCGAAGGTCAGCGGCCGGGTGTCGTCGGGGAGCCTGACGCCGACCCGCTCCAGTTCGGCGGTGAGGTCCTCCAGGACGTCGCCGACGGCGTTCGCGTGGAGTTCGTCGAGGTAGTAGATGGCGTTGCGGGCCTCGTCGGCGGGCTCGGGGCGGACGACGCGCAGCTCGTCGGTCTGCCAGACGAGGTCGATGTTCTCGGCGAGGCGGACGTCGTGGCGGCGGCGGTCGGAGCCCTGGACGGGGGTGTCCAGGAGCGCGGCGATGCGCCGGAGCTTGTTGAGGACCGAGCGGCGCGCGGCCTCGGTGGGGTGCGCCGTGAAGACCGGGCGGACGTTGAGGTGGTGGACGGTCTGCCTGAGGTGTTCGGGGTCGGCGTCCTTGAGCCGGTCGGCGGTGCGGGCCAGCAGGCCGCCCTCGGCGGCGCGCCGGGCGCGCAGTTCCCGGCCGCGGTGCACCTGCTCGGTGACGTTGGCGAGGTGGAAGTAGGTGGAGAAGGCGCGCACCAGCTTGGCCGCGGTCTCCAGTTCGGTGCCGCGCAGCAGCTCGGCGGCGGCCTCGCCGTCCTCGCGGGTGAGGCGGCGGACCTTCTCGACCAGGTCGAGGAGCTCGGGGCCTTCCTGCCGGACGAGGGTCTCGCCCAGGAGATCACCCAGCCGGCGGATGTCGGCGCGCAGCTCGCTGCTGGTCGTGGTGGTCTGGTCGTCGGCACTGCTCACAGGTGCGGCTCCTTGCAGTGTTGAAGCTCGTCTGGGAGGGAACCCGGTCGGCTGCCGGGCGGCGTGCGCCGCATACGGGCCGGAGCGTCCGGGAAGGAAACGTCAGCGGACCGCGCTGTCCGACCGGTTCCAAGGATAGGTGTCCCCGCGGACGCGCAGGCCGTGGGGCTCTTGCCGCCGCACGACACGCTGCCATACTTACGAAGCCGTAGGTTACGGAACCGTAGGGAAGTACCGTCGAGTCCCGTCCGGTCCCGGCAGCCCGGCATCTGTCTGACCCTCGACCCCACAGGGGACGCGCATGACCTCAAGTTCCGATGTGATCGAAGAAGCCCGTACGGCCGACGACACTTCTCCCCCGTCCGCCACGCTGGGTGGCGAGCAGAAGCGTTCGATCGAGCAGATCACGCTGCTTTTGTTCATCACCGTGCCGTTCCTGGCACTCGTGGCGGCTGTGCCGCTGGCCTGGGGCTGGGGGGTGAGCTGGCTCGATCTGGGCCTGCTGGTCTTCTTCTACTACCTGGGGTGCCACGGCATCACGATCGGTTTCCACCGGTACTTCACCCACGGTTCGTTCAAGGCGAAGCGGCCCCTGCGGATCGCGCTCGCGATCATGGGGTCGCTGGCGGTCGAGGGCCCGCTGGTGCGCTGGGTGGCCGATCACCGCAGGCACCACAAGTTCTCCGACGCGGAGGGTGATCCGCACTCTCCGTGGCGGTTCGGGGAGACTGTTCCGGCGCTGATGAAGGGCCTGTGGTGGGCGCACATCGGCTGGATGTTCGACGAGGAGCAGACTCCGCAGGACAAGTACGCGCCGGATCTGATCAAGGACCCGGCGATCCGGGCGGTCTCCCGTACGTTCGTGCTCTGGACGGCGCTGTCGCTGGCGGCACCGCCGCTGATCGGCGGTCTGGTGACGATGTCCTGGTGGGGCGCGTTCACCGCGTTCTTCTGGGGTTCACTCGTGCGAGTGGCTCTGCTGCACCATGTGACGTGGTCGATCAACTCGATCTGTCACGCGGTGGGCAAGCGGCCGTTCAAGTCGCGGGACCGCTCGGGCAACGTGTGGTGGCTGGCGGTGCTGTCGTGCGGTGAGTCCTGGCACAACCTGCACCACGCCGACCCGACATCGGCGCGGCACGGTGTGATGCGCGGCCAGATCGACTCCTCGGCCCGGATCATCCGGATCTTCGAGCTGTTGGGCTGGGCGTACGACGTGCGCTGGCCGTCACGCTCGCGTATCGATTCACGCCGGAACACCGGCCAGGACGGCTCCCGGCGCCGGAGGGAGACCGCGAAGGCGGCATGATTGACGCCGTGGCGACCGACTCCAGCACCTCCAGCAACGACAAACCCCGGCGGACCCGCCGGACCCGTATGACCGGCGCCGAGCGCCGCCAGCAGCTGCTGGAGATCGGTCGGACCCTCTTCGCGGCGAAGGGCTTCGAGGGCACCTCGGTGGAGGAGATCGCGGCGAAGGCCGGGGTGTCCAAGCCGGTGGTGTACGAGCACTTCGGCGGCAAGGAGGGCCTGTACGCGGTGGTGGTGGACCGCGAGATGCGGCGCCTGCTGGACATGGTGACCAGCTCGCTGACGGCCGGGCATCCCCGCGAGCTGTGCGAGCAGGCGGCGTTCGCGCTGCTGGACTACATCGAGGAGTACACGGACGGCTTCCGCATCCTGGTCCGTGACTCCCCCATCCCCCAGTCGACCGGTTCCTTCGCCTCGCTGATCTCCGACATCGCCACGCAGGTGGAGGACATCCTGGGCCGCGAGTTCAAGTCCCGCGGCTTCGACCCGAAGCTGGCCCCGCTGTACGCGCAGGCGCTGGTCGGCATGGTCGCCCTGACCGGGCAGTGGTGGCTGGACGTGCGCCGCCCGAAGAAGGCGGAGGTCGCGGCGCATCTGGTGAACCTGGCGTGGCACGGCCTGGACGGGCTGGAGCAGAAGCCGCGGCTGATCGGGCACCGCAAGTCATAGACGTTCGGGGCCCCGGCGTACGATCACGCGGTGGCTTGGCAGCGCAGGGTCCGTACGAGACGGCAGCAGGCGTGGGGGGCGGTCGTGTGCGGTGCCGTCGCCGCGGGCCTGTTCGCCCTCACCGGCTACCTGGCCGGCTCGGCCGTGGGGCACCTGGGGCTGCTGGGGCACCCACTGGCCCTGCGGACGACGCACTGCTGGACGACCGGGCCCTCCACCACGTCGCGCGGCGGCTCCACCGGCAGCGACTGGGACTGCACGGGCCTGGCGACCTCCGGCGGCAGGGCGCACCGGATCACGGCGACCGGCTTCACCTCCTACCCGGTGTCCATGCCCGTACCGGTGGCCCAGGAGCCCTGGGGGACCTGGGTCCCGGTGGACCAGGGCGGCTGGAACCAGGCGGGCCGCGCGCTCTCACCGCTGATCCCTCTCGCGATCGCGGTGACGTTCGCCAGGTGGACGCTGATCGGCTACCGGGGCTGGAGGAACTCCAGGCGGTTGCCGACGGGGTCCTCCGAGTAGAAGCGCAGATGGCCGGGGAGGTTGTCGTCCCAGGTCACCGTGGCGCCCAGGGACTCCAGCCGGGCCGCGTACGCCTCGATCCCGGTCACGCGCAGCCCTGGATGTGCCTTCTTCGCGGGGCGGAAGCCGTTCTCGATGCCCAGGTGGAGCTGGACGGAGCCCGCCTCGAACCAGCAGCCCCCGCGGGCCGCCAGCGCCGGTGGCTTCGGTATCTCGCTCATCCCGAGAACGCCGGCGTAGTACGCCCGCAGCGCGTCCTCCGACCCGGGCGGGGCCGCCAGCTGCACATGATCTACGGCGACGAGCACGGTCAGGCCCCCTTCACGGCGACGGCGAACAGGCGGCGGAAGGGCAGGACCGTGCCGTACGGCGCGCTGGGGTAGGCCTGCCGCAGCAGGTCGCGGTACTCGGCCACGAACGCGTCCCGCGCCTCGGGATCGTCGGCGAGCGCGGTCAGGGCGGGCCGCAGTCCGGTCCCCTTCACCCAGTCCAGGACGGGGTCCGTACCGGCGAGGACGTGGAAGTACGTCGTCTGCCACACGTCGGTCGCGCAGCCGTGGCGGGCGAGGCGGTCCAGATAGACGCCTGGGGCGTGCACGGAGTCGGTGTGGCGCAGGACGTCGGCGAGGCGGGACTTCCAGCGGGGGCTGCCGGCGAGTTCGCGCATCAGGGCGTGCAGCGGGGCGTCGATGTTGTCGGGCACCTGGAAGGCGAAGGTGCCGCCGCGGCGCAGGCCGGCGATCCAGTCGGCGAAGCGCTCGGCGTGGCCCGGCACCCAGTGGAGGGTGGCGTTGGAGACGATCAGGTCGTACGGCTCCTCGGGCGTCCAGGTGCGGACGTCGGCGTGGGCGAAGTCCAGCCGGCCGCCTCCCGCGGTGGGGCCCTCGTGGCCGGTGTGGGCCGCGTCGAGCATCGCGGGCGAGTTGTCGTAGCCGGTGACGTGGGCGGTGGGCCAGCGCCGGGTGAGCAGGGCGGTGGCATTGCCGGGGCCGCAGCCGAGGTCGGCGATGCGGGGCCGCTCGCCGGGCGGGTCCGGGATCCGGGCGAGGAGGTCGGTGAAGGGACGGGCCCGGTGACCGGCGTGCCGCAGGTACTGGCCGGGGTCCCAGCTGGGAGTCGTCATGCCGGTCACTTTCCCCGTCCATCTATCTCGATGTCAAGAGACTCGACCTCAAGAGACTTCACGTCGACACAACCACTACACTGATCTCCATGGAGGACGAGGTCGATCGGCTGGTCGCAGCGTGGCGCCGGGAACGTCCGGACCTCGACGTGGAGCCGCTGGAAGTGCTCAGCCGGGTGAGCCGGCTCGCCCGGCATCTGGACCGCGCGCGCCGGCTCGCCTTCGCCGAGCATCAGCTGGAGCCCTGGGAGTTCGACGTGCTGACCGCGCTGAGGCGCGCGGGCACGCCGTACCAGCTCTCCCCCGGCCAGCTGCTGACCCAGACCCTGGTCACGTCGGGCACGATGACCAACCGCATCGACCGGCTGGCCAAGAAGGGCCTGGTGGAGCGGCTGCCCGACCCGAGTGACCGCCGGGGGGTGCTGGTCCGGCTGACCGACACCGGCCGGGACCGCGCCGACCAGGCGCTCGCGGGCCTGCTGGAGCAGGAGCGGGCGATCCTCGCCGAGCTGTCCCGTGCCCAGCGCGCGGAGCTGGCCGGTCTGCTACGCCAGCTGACCGCCCCGTTCGACAACATCCCCGGCTAGGTCGGCCGGTCCGACACCGGCGCGGCGGGCGAGTGCGACGGCGGCCAGCGTGGAGTGGACGCCGAGTTTGCCGAGGACGTTCTGCATATGGGTGCGCACGGTGTGCGGGGAGAGGAACAGCCGCTCGGCGACGGCCTTCCTGCCCAGCCCCGCGACCATGCAGCGCAGCACCTCCCGCTCGCGCGGGGTGAGGGACTCCACGAGCCGCTCGCTCTCGGTGCGGTGCCGGCGGGCGGCGGTGAGTTCGCGCAGGACGCCCGTGAGCAGGGCGGGCGGCAGATGGGTCTCGTCGCGCAGCACGCCCCGGATCACCGTCAGCAGCCGGGACAGCGAGCAGTCCTTGGCGACCCAGCCCGAGGCCCCGGCCTGCAGCGCGAGCGCCGCCCGCCGGGGGTCGTCCTTCTCGGCGAGCACCACGATGCGCACGGCGGGCTGGGCGGCGCGGACGCCCGCGACCAGCGAGATGCCGTCGACCAGCCCCTCCTCGTCGCCCTCCTGCACGGGCACGGCCGGACGGGTGCCGGGCACGTTGCCGCCCAGGTCGGCGTCGACGAGGAGGACGTCGTAGCGGCGGCCCTCACCGGCCGCCCGCTCCAGGCAGCGCAGCGCGGCGGGGCCGCTGCCGGCGGCGAAGACGTCGACGTCGGGCTCGGCGGCCAGGGCGGCGGCGAGCGACTCGGCGAAGATGCGGTGGTCGTCCACGACCAGGACTCGGATACGAACCACGAAACCCCCTTCCCCAGGCTCCGCGCGGAGCAGGGGACAACCAAGGTCCGGAAAGGGCCCGGCCGCCATTCAGCCGGTCCGCAAGGACCGGAACGGCCCGGAGAACGACGACCCGCGCGGATACGACACCCACGGAAGGAACGCGTGCCGCGCGGCCGCCGCCGACGCGGAAACTGCTACCCCACCGCGGGTGCCGTACCCGCCTGCCTCGCCCCCTGATCAGCACCGGCCCCCACCGGTGCTGTTCCACAGAGTACGGATGGGAGCACGCAGCGGAAGCGGATTTGCAGAACTGACCGTCCGATGTGCGTGTCGTGTGTCGCGTGTTTCGTACTGGGACGGAAATCGACAGACGCCGACGTGATCACGTGGTGCACCCCTCGCATGATCAGCAGCCCGCAATCAGCATGGACATGACTCACATACGATGTACGGTGGCGTGTTTTCGATCTTGACACAGGAGTGAAACCCTTTGAAGAACAAGCTCAGCCGCATGCTCACCGTGGGTGCCGCCGCCGTCGGCGCCGTCGCCCTCGCCACGGGCCCCGCCTTCGCCGGCAGTGTCGGCGCGAGCGTCTTCGGGGCCGAGGGCTCCGGAACCTTCCGCTACGACGGCCACTACATCGCCCCGCAGATCTACGTGACGGTGGCCGACACGGGCAAGGACGGGCACTCCGTCGGAATCCGTGTGCAGTCCCTGACGCCGGACCGCAAGGTGACCAGCTACAGCTGGCACAAGGTCTACACCGGCGCCGGCACCGAGCAGACGTGGCCGACCTCCCTGCAGGACAACCGCGGTATCTGGGCGCTGCGCGTCCAGGTCTGCGTCTTCGAGGGCGACAAGGCGCTGGGCTGCGACGAGTCCAGCTGGGACGGCAACCCCAACTACTGATCCCGAACGTCACCGGCCCCGTACACGCCGCGCGTGCACGGGGCCGGTGCATGCCGCTCGACGCTCCGCTCGGCCCGGCGGCGGGCCCGCCGATCGGGGAAGCCGGCGCTCCGTCACGCCTTCGAACGCAACGGTTCAGGTAGTGGCCGGCGTCCTTCCAGCCCTGCTGTCCGGCGACGACGACACCGGCCCCGTGCACGGTGACCGCGTGCGGGCCGGTCTGGACGACGGGCGTCAGCTCAGCCGACGCGCCCCCGCCGACGGCACCGCCTCGAAGACCCGCGGGGCGGTGAAGTGCGCTGCGGCGAAGGCCTCTTCGGTCGCCTTCGTGAGGGCATCGACGTCCGTGGCCTCCGCCAGGACGATCGCCGAGCCGCCGAAGCCGCCGCCGGTCATCCGGGCGCCGAGGGCGCCGTTCGCCAGGGCGGTGTCGACGACCAGGTCCAGCTCCGGGCAGGAGATGCGGAAGTCGTCGCGCAGCGAGGCATGGCCCTCGGTGAGGACGGGGCCGATGGCGCGGGTGTCCCCGGCGCGCAGCAGGGCCACCGTGCGTTCGACCCGCTGGTCCTCCGTCACGACGTGCCGGACCAGGCGGATGATCTCCTCCTCGCCGCCGAGGCGGGCCAGCGCCGCGTCCAGCCCGGCGTACGGGACGTCCCGCAGCGCGTCGACGCCGAGCAGGGCCGCGCCCTTCTCGCAGCCGGCCCGTCGCTTGCCGTACTCGCCGCCGCTGTGGGCGTGCTTGACCCGGGTGTCCACGACGAGCAGGCGCAGGCCCTCGGCCGCGAGGTCGAAGGGGATCTGCTGCTGGGACAGGTCACGGGTGTCCAGGAAGAGCGCGTGGCCCTGCTCGCAGCAGGCCGACGCCGTCTGGTCCATGATGCCGGTCGGCGCGCCGACGTAGACGTTCTCGGCGCGCTGGCACAGCCGGGCCAGCCGCCAGCGCTGCAGGCCCAGTGCGAACAGGTCGTTGAGGGCCAGGGCGATCACGACCTCCAGGGCCGCCGAGGAGGACAGACCGGCGCCGGCCGGGACCGTCGAGGACAGGTGGACGTCCGCGCCGGTGACCTCGTGGCCCGCCTCGCGCAGCGCCCAGACCACGCCCGCCGGGTACGCCGTCCAGCCGTCGTCGCCCTGCGGGGTCAGCGCGTCCAGCGACAGCTGCACGATGCCGCCCCCGATGTCGGCCGAGTGCAGGCGCAGCACGCCGTCGGTGCGGCGGGAGACCGCCGCGACCGCCCGGTGCGGCAGCGCGAACGGCATGACGAAGCCGTCGTTGTAGTCGGTGTGCTCGCCGATCAGGTTGACCCGGCCCGGCGCCGCCCAGACGCCGTCGGGCTCCGTGCCGTACAGCTCGGTAAAGCGCTCCGCGACCTGCTGTGCCCCCACTAGTGCTCCCTTGTGATGCTCTGCGCGAACTGCCACGCGTCCGCGACGATCCCCGCGAGATCCGCGCGGGTCGGGTTCCAGCCCAGTTTCTCGCGGGCGGTGTCCGCCGCGGCGACCAGCACCGCGGGGTCGCCGCCCCGGCGCGGGGCCGCGATCTCGGGGATCGGGTGGCCGGTGACCTGACGGGCGGTCTCGATGACCTGGCGGACGGAGAAACCCTCGCCGTTGCCGAGGTTGCAGATCAGGTGCTCGCCCGGCCGGGCGGCCGTCAGGGCCAGCAGGTGGGCCTCGGCGAGGTCGGCGACGTGGATGTAGTCGCGGACGCAGGTGCCGTCGGGGGTCGCGTAGTCGTCGCCGTAGACCGAGATCGCGTCGCGGCGGCCCTGGGCGACCTGGAGGACCAGCGGGATGAGGTGCGACTCGGGGTCGTGGCGCTCGCCGTACGCGCCGTAGGCGCCGGCCACGTTGAAGTAGCGCAGGGAGACGGCCGCCAGGCCGTGGGCGTTCGCCTCGCTGGTGATCATGTGGTCGACGGCGAGCTTGGAGGCGCCGTAGGGGCTCGTCGGCTTGGTGGGGGCGCTCTCCACGATGGGGACCTGCTCCGGCTCGCCGTACGTGGCCGCCGTGGAGGAGAAGACCAGCTTGCGGACGTTCGCCTCGCGCATCGCGCCGAGCAGCGCCATGGAGCCGGCGACGTTGTTGTCCCAGTACTTCTCCGGCTTCACCACCGACTCGCCGACCTGCGAGGACGCGGCGAAGTGCAGCACGCCGGCGTAGGAGGGGTCGAGCCACTTGGCGGCGTCGCGGATGTCGCCCTCGATGAACGCGGCACCGGCCGGGACACCCTCGCTGAAGCCGGTGGAGAGGTTGTCGAGGACGGTCACCTCGTGGCCGGCCTCCAGCAGGTGCTGGGCCACGACACTGCCGACGTAACCCGCGCCACCCGTCACCAGGTACTTCATGAACTCGCTACCTCTCGCAGTCGCTCGGCCGCGCGTTCCGGCGGCACGTCGTTGATGAACACGCTCATGCCGGACTCGGAACCCGCGAGAAACTTCAGCTTGCCGGAAGTGCGGCGGATGGTGAAAAGCTCGAGGTGCAGCGCGAAGTCGTCCCGCGTCACACCGTCGAACTCCTCCAGCGCGCCGAACGGGGCCTGGTGCCAGGCCGCGATGTAGGGCGTGGGGGACTCACCCGCGGAGTTCTCCCCTCCACCTGTCCCGCCGAAGATCCGGTCGAAGCGCCTCAAGAGTTCCAGATAGACCTGGGGGAATTCTGTGCGTGCCGCCTCGTCCAGGGCGAGCAGGTCGGGGACGCGGCGGCGGGGGTACAGGTGGACCTCGTACGGCCAGTGCGCCGCGTACGGCACGAACGCGACCCAGTGTTCACCCTCAAGGACGACCCGCCCCTCGGCGAGTTCCCGCTCCAGAACGGCGTCGAAGAGGTTCTCGCCACCGGTGGCCTCCTTGTGCGCGGCGAGCGAGCGGAGCATCAGCGCGGTGCGCGGGGTGGTGAAGGGGTAGGCGTAGATCTGCCCGTGCGGGTGGCCCAGGGTCACGCCGATCTCGGCACCCCGGTTCTCGAAACAGAAGACCTGCTCGACGGCGGGCAGGTGCGACAGCTCCGACGTGCGGTCCGTCCACGCGTCGAGCACCAGGCGCGCCTGCTCGGCGGTCAGGTCCGCGAAGGAGGCGTCGTGGTCGGACGTGAAGCAGACGACCTCGCAGCGGCCCGAGTCGCCGGCGAGCGAGGGGAACCGGTTCTCGAAGACGACGACGTCGTACGACGCGTCCGGGATCTCGCTGAGCCGCTCGCCCCGGCTCGGGCACAGGGGGCACTCGTCGGCCGGTGGATGGTACGTGCGCCCCTGCCGGTGGGAGGCGACGGCGACCGAGTCGCCGAGCAGCACATCGCGGCGGATCTCGGAGGTGGTGACCGTGCGGTCCAGGGGACGGCGGTCCACGGCGTCGCGCACGGTGTCGTCCCGCAGGTCGTAGTAGATCAGCTCACGACCGTCGGCCAGCCGTGTCGAGGTCTTCTTCAACGCCGGACTCCTCTACGCCCCGCACCCAATCACTCAACACAATCAAACATAACAGACCACAACTCGACAACGTCATTGACCATCACAATCCAACAAAGAACACCATCAGAAGTGTTCAATTAACGAACATGGAGGCGTAGGTTCCCCCCTGGATCAGTTCGCGCAACGAAGCGAGTACGCATGCAAACCCCCACAGACAGCCCCCTGTATCTGGCGGCGCAGCTACGGCTCCCCACCAACTGGCTGGACTACACGATCCTGGTGATCTACTTCGTCGTCGTCCTCGGCATCGGCTTCGCGGCCCGCCGCTCGGTGAAGACCAGCCTCGACTTCTTCCTCTCCGGACGCTCGCTGCCCGCCTGGATCACCGGCCTCGCCTTCATCTCGGCGAACCTGGCGGCCACCGAGATCCTGGGCATGGCCGCGAACAGCGCCCAGTACGGCGCCTACACGGTGCACTGGTACTGGATCGGCGCCATCCCGGCCATGGTCTTCCTGGGCCTGGTGATGATGCCCTTCTACTACGGCAGCAAGGTCCGCTCGGTCCCCGAGTTCCTGCTGCTGCGCTTCGACCGCGCCGCCCACCTGCTCAGTTCGATCCTGTTCGCGTTCGCCGCCATCCTGATCGCGGGCGTCAACCTCTACGCCCTCGCGATCGTCGTCGAGGCGCTGCTGGGCTGGCCGCAGTGGGTCGCGATCGTGGTGGCCGGCGCGTTCGTGCTGGCGTACATCACCCTCGGCGGTCTGTCCTCGGCGATCTACAACGAGGTGCTGCAGTTCTTCGTGATCCTGGCCGCCCTCATCCCGATCACCGTCCTCGGCCTGAAGAAGGTCGGCGGCTGGAACGGCCTGACCGACAAGCTCACCGCCACCCACGGCGCGAACTTCACCACCGCCTGGGGCGGCACCGGCATCGGCACCGCCAACCCGCTCGGCGCCAACTGGCTGACGATCGTCCTCGGCCTGGGCTTCGTCCTCTCCTTCGGCTACTGGACGACCAACTTCGCCGAGGTGCAGCGCGCCCTGTCCGCGAAGAACCTCTCCGCCGGCCAGCGCACCCCGCTGATCGCCGCCTACCCGAAGATCTTCATCGTCTTCCTGGTGATGATCCCGGGCCTGGTCGCCGCCGCGATCGTCCCGAAGTTCGGCACCGCCGGCTCCGGCTACCAGTACAACGACGCCATCCCGTACCTGATGCAGGAGCTGCTGCCCAACGGCGTGCTCGGCATCGCCGTCACCGGTCTGCTGGCGGCCTTCATGGCGGGCATGGCGGCGAACGTGTCGTCCTTCAACACGGTGTTCACCAACGACATCTGGGCGAAGTACGTGGTGCGCGGCCGCGAGGACGCGTACTACGTCCGCTTCGGCCGTCTGATCACCGCGATCGGCGTCTTCGCGTCGATCGGTACGGCGTTCCTGGCGTCCTCGTTCTCGAACATCATGAGCTACCTGCAGACGCTGTTCTCCTTCTTCAACGTGCCGATGTTCGTCGTCTTCATCGTCGGCATGTTCTGGAAGCGCGCGTCCGTCAAGTCCGGCTTCTGGGGCCTGCTCGCCGGCACCACGGCGGCGATGATCAACTACTTCGTCTTCTACAAGAAGGGCATCATCTCCCTCCCCTCCGACCAGGGCGCCAACTTCGTCTCCGCGATCGCAGGCTTCGTCACCGGCGCGGTCGTCATGGTCGCGGTGTCCCTGTTCACCGAGCCGAAGCCGGCCCAGGAGCTGGAGGGGCTGGTCTACGGCACCCGCTCCCCCGGCATGGCCGAGCCGCCCGCCGCCGGCGACGACGCCTGGTACCGCAAGCCGGCCCTGCTGGGCTGGGGCGCGGTCGTGCTGGCCGCCGCCTGCTACATCCCGTTCTCGTTCTGACGCGGGAGGATCGAGGAAACCATGAGCGACAACGCGCACTCCGACCGCCCGCACGAGGGCTTCCACTACAGCGAGGAGGACGTCCAGCGGGAAGTCACCGAGCTGGAGGGCAAGTCGGCGACGGCGGCCCGCATCTTCGACCTGCGCCGCATCATCGGCGGCCTGTTCGTGGTGTACGGCGTCATCGTCACGATCACCGGGATCACCGACTCCCCGTCCGCCATCGACAAGGCCCAGGGCGTCAACATCAACCTCTGGACCGGGATCGGCATGCTCCTGCTGGGCCTGTTCTTCCTGGCCTGGCTGAAGCTGCGGCCCACTCCGCCGCCGCTTCCTCCGGAGGGGTCGGCGGAGGAGAGGCAGGGGGAGTAACCCGCCGTTCCCGTCCGCGGGTGCGTGGGGGCTGGCCGCGCAGTTCCCCGCGCCCCTTCGGGGCGCCGCAATGCCCTCGCTCCGCCGTACCGCCGCCCCGGCGCAGGGCGCCTACCCGGGGCCGGAGCCCAACGGTCCCGCCCGGTCCAGCAGCCCCGTGCGCGCGGCCAGCGCCGCCGCCTCCAGCCGCGACCCCACCCCCAGTTTCATCAGCACGCGCTGCACATGCGTACGAGCCGTACTGGGGGCGATCCCCATCCCGGCCGCGATCAGCCGCGTGTCCTCCCCGTCGGCCACCCGCACCAGCACCTCCACCTCCCGCGGCGTCAGCACCGACAGCAACCGCTGCGCCTCGTCGTCGGGCTGCGCGGCAGGGTTGAGCAGCTCACCGAACGCCCCCTGCAGCAGCTGCGGAGCCACCGCCGCCTCCCCCGCCCGCGCCTTCATGATCGCCCGCTCGACCCCCTCGATCCGCTCGTCGTGCCGCACGTACCCCGACGCCCCGGCCGCGAACGCCGCCGCGATCCCGCGCGGCGACGGCACCGGGCCGAGCACCAGCACCGCCACCTGCGGCCGGTCCCGCTTGATCTTCACCACCGGGTCGAAGACGCCCGGTTCGGCGGGCGCCGCCGTGCCCAGCAGGCACACCTCCGGTGCCCGCGCGATCACCAGGTCCGCCGCGCCCGCGGACGGCGCCGCCGCGGCGAGCACCCGGTGCCCGCGCAGCTTGAGCGCCGACGCCAGCGCCTCCGCGAGCAGGCGATGGTCGTCGACGACCATGAGCCGCACTCCCATAGAGCAACCCCCCAGTCCCCCCCATGGATGCCCCACTATGGACGCCCACCGGTCCGCAAGGACAGAGGGCCCCCCGGCACCTCCGCCCTCCATATGCCCCCGGAAGCTACACGCTTGTTCGACGTCGCGCTGCCCCTCCTGATGAGAAGTGCCCCGGATCGATGAAATCCGGGGCACTTCTTGGTAAGTCACCCATTCGGGCGAGACCCGCTGCGGCGAACGGCGCGGCGTCAGCCGCCCGTGCCGAAGACCAGCAACAGGTCCTCCTTGCCGATCGACGACGTGCCCTTCCGGCGGGCGAAGACCTGCGCCATGTACAGGCGGCCGTCCTGGAAGAGGATCTCATCGCTGTCGGGCAGCAAGTTGCTCTCCGCCTCGCGCACGTTCTTCGCGGCGGGGTTCTCCAGCAGCTTGGTCACCTTGAAGCTGCCGTCGTCGATACTGACGACCTGACCGCCGGTCTTGTACGTCGGCGGCTTGTAGGCGAGCAGATTGCTCCCGTCCATACGCAGCGGGTGGAGCGTGGTGTCGTCGCCGGCCTCGGCCCGCTGGCCGGTCGGCTTGCCGGTGGTGAGGTCGAAGGAGACGATCTCGTTGGTCTGGCTGAGGGCGTCGGAGCCGCCGTCGTGCTCCGCGGTCGGCAGGTACAGCTTGCCGTTGCCGACGACGATTCCGTGGCAGTCCTCGATGCGGGTGATGCCGTCGCACTTGCCCGCGTAGTTGTCGGACGGCGCGGAGATGTGAGCGAGCAGCCTGCCCGTCTTGTTGTCGATGGAGAAGTAGTCCGAGACCTCGGTGCTGTCGCCCACGGCGGCGGCCACCACCAGCGGGTCGGAGGAGACGACGGAGGCCTCGCCGATGCCCGGGTCCATCTTGTACTCGGAGATCACCTTGCCCGTCTTCGGGTCGAGGGTCTGGATGAGCAGCCGGGGGTTGTCGACGTCTCCGCAGCTGCGCACCGCGACCAGCTTGGCGCCACCGCCGTACCCCGCGTCGTAGCAGTCGTCGCCCTGCTTCGGCAGCCACAGCGGCTTGCCGGAGTCGATGTCGAAGGCGGCACCGCCGTCGCTGTCGCCGACCGCGACAGTGCGCTGACCGACCGTCACATTCTGGTAGTTGATCGCGTAGTCACCGGACTTGACCGACTTCGTCCACAGCTTCTTACCGGCATCGAGATCGATCGCGGCGATCTGCGTGCATCCGGCGAAGTGGTTCTTCGTGTCCCACTTCGGCTGGTAGGTGATGGCTGTCCGGCCGTCGGACGTGACCTGCTTGCTGGCCGCGCAGACCGGTCCGGGCAGCTTGACCGTCCACAGCCTGGTGCCCTTGACCGGGTCGTAACCGACGATCTCGGCGACGCCGCTCTTGGCGTACACCTTGTCGGTCAGCCATGAACCCACGGTGCTGGTCGTGTCGTCGGTGGTGGGCAGCGGAACCTCGAACAGCACCTTGGCCGCGGGGTCGGCCGGCACCTTCTCCTTGCCGCCGCCCGTACCGCCGCCGCCCTTGCCGCCCTTGCCGCCGCCGGAGGAAGCGGTCCCGTGCTGCTTGCCGTCGTCCCCGGAGGAGCTGGCGTACCAGATGCCGCCGGCGACGATCAGCGCGATGGCGACGACGGCCGCGACGACGATGAACAGCACCGTGTTGTTCCGCCCGCCGCCGCTCTGCCCCGGCTGCGGCTGAACCGGCACGGTCGGCGGCTGGCCCGGATAGCCGTAACCCGGCTGCGCGGGCTGCGCGTACGGGCTCTGCTGCTGACCGTAGGCCGGAGGCTGCTGACCGTAGCCCGGGGGCTGCTGACCGTACGGGTTCTGCTGGGCGCCGGGGTAGCCGTAACCGGGCTGGGGCGGCTGGGACGTCTGCGGGGCCGGAGCGGCCTGCGGATAGCCGTAGCCGGGCTGCGGCTGAGGGGGTTGCGGAGGCTGCTGCGGCTGCTGCTGCGGGGGTGGGCTCGCGGGGCCGAAACCGGGCTGCTGCGGGGGCTGGTTCGGCGGCGGAGGGGGCGGCTGGGTCATGGGGTGGGTACCTCAGTGAGGCTCGAAAGGCCGGACGGCATCGGGGACTTGGCGGGGACAGGGAAAGCCGGGGCGGCGGCTCAGTTGCCGAAGGCCATGATCAGCTTCTCCTTCGCCTGGTCGCTGCCGGACAGCCGGCCGGAGGAGATGAAGAACCGCCCGTCGGACCAGTCCACGACGGAGTCGAAGAAGGTGTCCTCGATCTGGGCCGTGCCCTGCGGGTTCTGCAGCAGCCTGGTGGTCTTGTGGGAGGAGCCGGCGGTCGGGATCGACACCACCTGGCCGCCCGTGTCGTACGACGGCTGCACGTACGCGACGAGCTTGCCGCCCTCGGTCTTCATCGGATACATCGGCTCGTCGGCCGGGGACTTGGCCCGCCACTCGGCCTTGCCGGTGGTGAGGCTGATCGCGACGATCTCGTTGGCGCTGCTCGTGCTGTCCGTCGGCAGGTACAGCGTGTCGGCGTCGGCCGTGACGCCCTGACAGCCCTGCAGATTCCGGTCGAGGAAGCCGCAGCGGGGGGCGAACTTCTCGTCGACCTTCACCTCGGAGCGGAACTTGCCGTCCTTGGTGAACGTGGAGATGTTCCAGGCCTTCTTGTCCGGGTTGGTCAGATACACCACGAGCGGGTCCAGGGAGTACACCTTGGTCACCTCCCAGCCCTTCTTGACCGGCTGGCTCCACTTGACCTTGCCGGTGGCCGGGTCCAGTTCCTGGATCTCGTCGTGCTCGTTGGGCGCGTACGCGGCGCAGGACGAAGCCTGGACCAGCCGGCCGGAGCCACCCGCGTACCCGGACGGAGAGCAGGACCCGCCGTAGTCACCCTTCTCGTACAGCTTCTTGCCGCTGTCGATGTCGTACGCCGTGCCCGCTCCCACGCGGCCCACGATCAGCGTCCTGCCGCTGACGGTCAGGCTGATCTCGACCTGGATGTCGAACGCCCCGCGGTGGTCGACCTTGCCGCTCCAGCCCTTCTCGCCGGTGTCCAGGTCGATCTGCTGGAGCTGGTTGCACACGGCGTTGTCACCGGTGCCGCTCATGTACGCCACGACGACCTTGTCGTCGGCCGACTTCTGCGGGGTGATCGCGCAGATCTTCTGCGGGAAGGTGACCGGGCTCCAGGCCGTCCTGCCGTCGGCCACGTTGTAGGCGAAGACCTGCTTGTACGCCGCCTTCACCACGGCCTTGTCGGTGACCCACATGCCGGGCGCGTCGGCGCCGGAACGGGGCGCGTCCGGTGCCGACTGGTACCAGAGCACCTTCGCCTCACCGGCCTTGCGGCCCGCGTTGAAGTTCTCCGGGTCGTCACCGCCGCCGCTCGACGGGCTCGGCGTGCCGGAGGCGGAGTGCTTGGGGTCGTCGCTCTGCTGGGCGACGGGCTTCTTCTTGCCGCCGTCGTCGCCGCTCGTGAACGCGTACACCGTGCCGCCGACGGCCAGCAGCGCGGCCACCGCGGCACCGATGATCAGCGCGGGCTTCTTCCTGGACGCCGGCGTACCGCCGGGCACGGCGCCGGGCCCGCCTGGGTACGGCGGCTGCTGCGGATGCCCGAAACCGGGCTGGGGCGCCGCCCCGTAGGGGCCCGGCTGCTGCTGCGGGTAGCCGTAGGGGCCCGGGGTGCCGTACGGCCCCGGCTGCTGGGGATAGCCGTAGCCGGGCTGGGGCTGCTGCGGCGGGGCGGCGGGCGGCTGGGCCGGCGGCGGGGGCGTGGGAGGCACGCCGGGGGCGCCGGGGCTCTGGGGAGCGCCCGGGGTGCTCTGCGGGGCGCCGAACCCGCCCGGTGCCGGTGGCGTCTGCGGGGCGCCGAAACCGCCGCCTTGCGGCGGCTGGTGCTGCGGTGCTCCGAATCCGCCCTGCGGCGGCTGGTTGGGCGGCTGAGTCATCAGCGCTCTTCCCCCTCGTTCACTGATTTTTAGCCACGCCCTGAGGTTCTTGACGGACCCTGGGTCGTTACTCAGACAGTTCTCAGACGGCCCTTTCTATCACCCGGCACCGACAGCACAGGGGCTCGGATCCGCCGCTGTTCCCAAGGGACGACCGGGCCGTGATGCCCCCGTTATGCGCCTTCACGCCCCCTTCACGCGGCGCACGCAACCCCGGCGCGCGCCGGGAGGGTTGGAGTGTGGGGCGGGGGCGGGCTGTGGCTGGTTCACGCCTCGGGGCGGGCGGTGGCGGTTCGCGCCTTGGGAGCGGGCGCGGGTGCGGACGCGGGAGCGGGCGTGAAGTGGGTTGCGGGCGCCGCGCGTTGAGGAACGCACGCCGGTTGCGACCGCCCCCCGCCGACGGCGCGCAAGCCCGTACGTGGCGCCGCCCCCCGGCCTGAGCGCCGTCACTGACCACGCACCAGCCTCGGCCCGAGCGCCGTACTCGGCGACGCGCACGCCCACGGCTCGCGCCGGTGCCCGCCCCCGCGCCCGCACCCCCCGCTACGCGTCCTCCGCCAACTCCAGCCAGCGCATCTCCAGTTCCTCGCGCTCACCGGCGAGGTCGCGCAGCTGGGCGTCCAGGTCGGCGACCTTGGCGAAGTCGGTGGCGTTGTCGGCGATCTGGCCGTGCAGCCTGGTCTCCTTCTCGGAGATCTTGTCCAACTGCCGCTCGATCTTCTGGAGTTCCTTCTTGGCGGCGCGCTGGTCGGCGGCGCTCTTCTCCGTCGCGGCCGGCTTGGGTGCCGCGGCGGCGGCCTGCGCGGCGACCGCCTCCTCCATCCGCTGCCGCCGCTCCAGGTACTCGTCGATGCCGCGGGGCAGCATCCGCAGGCTGCCGTCGCCGAGGAGGGCGAAGACCCGGTCCGTGGTGCGCTCGACGAAGAACCGGTCGTGGGAGATGACGATCATCGATCCGGGCCAGCCGTCGAGCACGTCCTCCAGCTGGGTGAGGGTCTCGATGTCGAGGTCGTTGGTGGGCTCGTCCAGGAAGAGGACGTTGGGCTCGTCCATGAGGAGCCGCAGCAGTTGCAGCCGGCGGCGCTCACCACCCGACAGGTCCCCGACCGGCGTCCACTGCTTCTCCTTGCTGAAGCCGAACGTCTCGCACAGCTGCCCGGCGGTCATCTCGCGCCCCTTGCCGAGGTCGACACGCTCACGGACCCGCTGCACGGCCTCCAGGACCCGCCAGGTGGGGTCGAGTTCGGCGACCTCCTGGGAGAGGTAGGCGAGCTTGACGGTCCTGCCGACGGCGATACGGCCACCGGCCGGCTGCTCCTCGCCCTCCGTACGTGCCGCCGCGGCCATCGCACGCAGCAGGGAGGTCTTGCCGGCACCGTTCACGCCGACGAGACCGATCCGGTCGCCGGGGCCGAGCTGCCAGGTGACGTGCTTGAGCAGTACCTTCGGCCCGGCCTGGACGGTGATGTCCTCGAGGTCGAAGACGGTCTTGCCGAGCCGCGAGGAGGCGAACTTCATCAGCTCGGAGCTGTCCCGGGGCGGCGGCACGTCCGCGATCAGTTCGTTGGCGGCCTCGACGCGGAAGCGCGGCTTGGACGTACGGGCGGGCGCCCCGCGCCGCAGCCAGGCCAGCTCCTTCCTGATCAGGTTCTGCCGCTTGACCTCCTCGGTGGCGGCGATCCGCTCGCGCTCGGCACGCGCGAAGACGTAGTCGGAGTAGCCGCCCTCGTACTCGTACACGTCGCCGCGCTGGACGTCCCACATGCGGGTGCAGACCTGGTCCAGGAACCACCGGTCGTGCGTCACGCACACCAGGGCCGAGCGCCGGTTCTGCAGGTGCTTGGCGAGCCAGGCGATGCCCTCGACGTCGAGGTGGTTGGTGGGCTCGTCGAGGACGATCAGGTCCTGTTCCTCGATGAGCAGCTTGGCGAGCGCGATGCGGCGCCGCTCGCCACCGGACAGCGGCCCGATGACGGTGTCCAGGCCCTTGGGGAAGCCCGGCAGGTCCAGCCCGCCGAACAGCCCGGTCAGGACGTCCCTGACCTTGGCGTTGCCCGCCCACTCGTGGTCGGCCATGTCGCCGATCACCTCGTGGCGGACGGTGGCGGACGGGTCGAGGGAGTCGTGCTGGGTGAGCACGCCGAGCCGCAGGCCGCCGGAGTGGGTGACGCGGCCGGTGTCGGCCTCCTCCACCTTCGCCAGCATCCGGATGAGGGTGGTCTTGCCGTCGCCGTTGCGCCCGACGATCCCGATCCGGTCCCCTTCCGACACACCGAGCGAGACGCCGTCGAGCAGTGCACGGGTGCCGTACACCTTGCTGACGTTCTCGACATTGACCAGGTTGACGGCCATTTCACTCCTGTGCGCGGGGGTGGATCAGCTTTCTAGCGTAGGGCCTGCGGGGTGAGTGGCGGGGCGCGAGGGGGTTGTCACTCTCTGTGATGACGTGATCGGGAACCGGCCGCTACCGTGGAGGGCAGGCAGCAGGATCCCGTCCATGGGAGGACGATGACCGCCGAGTCCGTAGAGCACCGCGTTCAATGGCCGGTGCCGCCGCTGGACGGATACACCGTGGACGACCTGTTCACGCTGCCGGATCTCCCGCCGCACACAGAGCTGATCGACGGGAGCCTGGTTTTCGTGAGGCCGCAGCGTCGAGTCCATGGGAACGTGGTTGACTTGCTCGTCTTCGGCCTGCGCAGCAGTGGCCTGCCTGCCGAATTCAGGGTCAGCCGGGAGATGACCGTGGTCCTCGACAGGCGCAACGGCCCGGAACCCGATGTGAGCGTGATCCGGACCGACGCAATCACCGGGCCGGACCAGACGAGCCACCAAGCCGGGGACGTACTTTTGGCGATCGAAGTGGTCTCGCCCGAGTCCGAGTCCCGCGACCGCACGACCAAGCCGCAGAAATACGCCGCCGCCGGAATCCCGAACTTCTGGCGTGTCGAGGCAAGCGAGACAGACGGCAGGCCCGTCGTCCACGTCTACGAAATCGACCCGCTCACCCAGGCGTATGTCCACATGGGCATGCATCGCGATCGCCTCAAGGTCGACAAGCCGTACCCCATCGACATCGACCTGACGGCGGTCGACGAGCTCTGAGGGGACGGCCCTCAGACCACCGTCGCCCCCGCCACCACCCCCACCGCCGTCCGCACCGCCCTGCACGTCCCCGACGCACGCAGGGCCTGGCCCACCTTCTCCGCCGACTCGGCATCACGGGCGAGGAACGCCGTCGTAGGCCCGGACCCGGAGACCAGCGCGGCGAGCGCACCCGCACCCCGCCCCGCGTCCAGCGTCTCCGCCAGCTCCGGGAACAGGGACAGCGCCGCAGGCTGAAGATCATTGGACACAGCCGCCGCCAGCGCCTCCGCGTCCCCCTTCGCCAGCGCCTCCAGCAGTTCCGCCGAAGCCACCAGCTCCGGGATCTCCCGCCCCTCCGCCAGCCGGTCGAACTCCCGGAAGACGGCCGGGGTCGACAGCCCCCGCTCGGCCATCGCGAACACCCAGTGAAAGCTGCCGCCGACCTCCAGGGCGGTCAGCTGCTCGCCACGCCCGACACCGAGGGCCGCCCCGCCGACCAGGCTGAACGGCACATCGCTGCCCAGTTCGGCGCAGATCGCGAGCAGCTCGGCCCGGGAGGCACCCGCACCCCACAGCGTGTTGCAGGCGAGCAGGGCGCCCGCGCCGTCCGCGCTGCCGCCGGCCATGCCGCCGGCGACCGGGATGTCCTTGGCGATGTGGATGTGGACGGCAGGCTCGATGCCCCGGCGCCCGGCGAGGGCGATCGCCGCGCGCGCGGCGAGGTTGGTGCGGTCCAGGGGGACCTGGTCGGCGTCCGGGCCCTCGCAGGTGATCCGGAGTTCGTCCGCGGGGGTCACCGTCACCTCGTCGTACAGGCCGACCGCGAGGAAGACGTTGGCGAGGTCGTGGAACCCGTCCGCGCGGGCGGCGCCGACCGCGAGCTGGACGTTGACCTTGGCCGGTACCCGTACCGTGACGCTCACTTACCGCTCTCCCTGTGTTCCGCGATCCGCGCGAACTCCTCCACCGTCAGCGCCTCCCCACGCGCCTGCGGCGAGACCCCGGCCGCGACCAGGGCGGCCTCGGCGGCAGCGGCGGATCCGGCCCAGCCGGCCAGTGCCGCCCGCAGGGTCTTGCGGCGCTGTGCGAAGGCCGCGTCGACGACGGCGAAGACCTCGGCCTTGGACGCGGTCGTCTTGACCGGCTCGGCCCGCCGCACCAGCGACACCAGGCCGCTGTCGACGTTCGGCGCGGGCCAGAAGACGTTACGGCCGATCGCCCCAGCCCGCTTCACCTCGGCGTACCAGTTCGCCTTCACCGACGGCACGCCGTACACCTTGTTGCCGGGCGCGGCGGCCAGCCGGTCGGCGACCTCGGACTGCACCATGACGAGGGTGCGCTCGATGCCCGGGAAGGTGTCGAGCATGTGCAGCAGCACGGGGACGGCGACGTTGTAGGGGAGGTTCGCCACCAGCGCCGTCGGCGGGGGGCCGGGCAGCTCGGTGACGTGCATCGCGTCGGAGTGGACCAGCGCGAACCGGTCGGCGCGTGCGGGCATGCGGGCGGCGATGGTCGTGGGCAGGGCCGCGGCGAGTACGTCGTCGATCTCGACCGCGGTGACCCGGTCGGCGGCCTCCAGCAGCGCGAGCGTGAGGGAGCCGAGCCCCGGGCCGACCTCGACGACCACGTCGTCGGGGCGGACCCCGGCGATGCGCACGATACGGCGGACCGTGTTGGCGTCGATCACGAAGTTCTGGCCGCGCTGCTTGGTGGGACGGACACCGAGCGCTGCCGCGAGCTCACGGATGTCGGCGGGGCCGAGGAGGGCGTCGGGGCTGGGGCTGCTCACGGGACAAGGGTACGGGGGTCTGCCCGGCCGGGTTGCCAGGTGCCCGGTACCGCGGCTGCGCGGAGGTGGGACCACCTGCCGGCGCTCGCCGGGTACCGCGCTGCGCCCCGAACGGGCGCGGGGCGGTATCGGCCTGCGGTTGCGCCGCGCGGGCGCCACCAGCCCCACGCACGCACCTACACCCACACCGGCACCCGCATCCGCATCGGCATCCGGCGGACGGCCCGCAGTCCCGCGGCGCGCCCCGGGCCTGCCCGGTCAGCCATGCAGTCGCGCCCCGCAGTGCGGCCAAGGAGTCGCCCCCCGGCGCACGTACAGCTTCTTCGCGCGGAAGGTCTGTTCGGCCTCCGGCGCGTCCTGCGGGCGTCCGGTGCCGCCGAGGCTGTGCCATGTGCGCGAGTCGAACTGGTAGAGGCCGCCGTACGTCCCGGACGGGTCGACCGCGTTCGGTCGGCCGCCGGACTCGCAGGTGGCGAGACCGTGCCAGTTCAGGTGGTCGGCGCCGGCCACGGAGGGCGGCAGCGGTTTGGTGCCCACCTTCACGATCTGCTTGCGCGGCTTGCGCACCACCTCGGAGGTCTCCCGGCGCGGCTTCTCCCGGACCCCGTTGACGATGCGCAGCAGGTAGGTGTCGCGCCGAAGGCCGGGCTGCCCCGCCTGTACGACGACCTCGGTGCCCTTGAAGAGGGTGGGGTCCTCGGTGCGCTCGACCGCGAACGGGATCTGCTCCTCGCGGACCTCCCGGCTGCCGCTGACCCGCAGCACGGTCACCGTCTGCCCGTCGCGTGGAAAGCTGTCGAGCGGCACGGAGGTGATGTCCTCGCCGTGCAGGCCGATCCCGGCCTCCCCGATGACCTCGCGGACGGTGGCCGCGTTGGTGCGGATGGTGCGGGTCCGGCCGTCGGCCATGACCGTGACGGCGCGCTCGGTGCGCACGTCGAGCGTGAGCCCGGCGCGTCCGATGCTCCGGGAGCGCGAGGTGGACAGGTACGCGCCCTCCGCGCGCACCCCCAGCTCGTCGAGCGCTCCTTCCACGGTGTGCGCCGTCGTCCACACCTCGTGCCGCCGGCCGTCCAGGGTGAGCCGGACGGGGCGCCCGTAGCGCACGGCGACCGTGTCACCGCTGGCGAGCGGCGTGCCGGGGGCGGGCGCGATCAGGTCGTGCGCTCCCACGGGCACGCGTTCCTCGGCGAGCAGCTCGCTGACGTCGTCGGCGAAGGTGTGCAGGGTGCGCTGCTTGCCCTCGACGGTCAGCTCGACCGCCTTGTCCTTGGCGACGAAGGCGGTGGTGCCGCCGGCGAGGAAGGCCACGACCAGCGCCTGCGGCAGCAGACGGCGCACGGCGGAGTCCGGGCGCTCGGCGCAGCGCCCCTTGCGTCGGCGCGCGGCCCGGCCGCCGACGCCGGCGAGCGTCTCGGGTCCGCCCGACCCTTCTTCGTCCGGCGCGCCGCCCGCCCGCGGCGCGTTCCCGGACTTCGGCACGCTCCCGGTCTGCTGCGCGCGCCCGCCCTGCCGGGGCAGCACCGGCTCGGTGACGAAGTACGCCTGCGCCTCGTAAGCGGGCCGGTAGGTGTCCTCGTACCACCCGTACGGCTGGGTGTCCGCGGTGTACACGGAGGCGCCGGGGCCGTACGGCTCGTACGGCCACCATGTCTCGAACGTCTCGTACTGCGACTTGCTCACGCCGACACGCTCCAGAGGTGCCAGAGGGGTCCGATCGGGCCCCCAGAACCTAGCGGAGCGACCGTCACTCTCCAAAGCGACGCGACTACGTACTGTTGCCCGCCGAGTGCGTGCTCGCCGCCCGAACACGGGAGCGCGGCCCGCCGCTCGAACAGGGGCTCAGTAGCCGAAGGCGCGAGCGGTGTTGGCGGCGAGGGCCGTCGCCAGCGCGTCCTCGTCGATGCCGCGCACGGCGGCCATCGCGCGGACCGTGACCGGGACGAGGTACGGGGCGTTGGGCCGGCCCCGGTACGGTGCCGGGGTCAGGAAGGGCGCGTCGGTCTCCACGAGGACCAGCTCCAGCGGGGCGACGGCGAGGGCGTCCCGGAGGTTCTGGGCGTTCTTGAAGGTGACGTTGCCGGCGAAGGACATGAAGTAGCCCTCGCGGGCGCAGGTCTCCGCCATGTCGGCATCGCCGGAGTAGCAGTGGAAGACGGTGCGCTCGGGGGCGCCCTCCTCCTTCAGGATGCGCAGGACGTCGGCGTGCGCGTCCCGGTCGTGGATGACGAGCGCCTTGCCGTGCCGCTTGGCGATCTCGATGTGGGCGCGGAAGGACCGCTCCTGGGCCGCCTTGCCCTCCGGGCCGGTGCGGAAGTGGTCGAGCCCGGTCTCGCCCACGCCCTTGACCTGGGGCAGTCCGGCGAGCCGGTCGATCTCGGCGAGGGCCTCGTCCAGCGCCGCGTCACCGCCCGGCTCCCGCGCGCCCTGCCGCGACCAGCCGTCGGGGTCGCCGTGGACGATGCGCGGGGCCTCGTTGGGGTGCAGGGCGACGGCGGCGTGGACGCTGTCGTACGCGGCCGCGGTCTCGGCGGCCCAGCGCGAGCCCTTGATGTCGCAGCCGACCTGGACGACCGTCGTGACCCCCACCGACGCGGCCTTCGCGAGGCCCTCCTCGACCGTGCCGGACTGCATGTCGAGGTGGGTGTGGGAGTCGGCGACCGGGACCCGCAGCGGCGCCGGAAGCGGCGGCGCGGTGTTCTTGTCGCCCTTGGTGTTCTGGCCGGCGTTCGAAGGCATGCCCCGATCCTACGAAAGGGGCGTGCCCGCGGCGGCCGGCGATCCGCTCAGCCGGCCTTGCGCTGGAACGGGTGCAGGAGATCGGACAGGTGCCAGTGGTGCGGTTCCTTGCCGTGCGCGGGCACCTCCGGCGCCTCGACCGGGCCCGCCTGCGGCACGCCGTGGTGCCGCTCCGCGGCGCCGTGGACCGACGAGACCTGCCCCGCGCGCATGATCCGCACGACGTGACCGTCGCAATTGTGGCAGCTGGGCCGGCTCAGCGGCGACGGCACGACCCGGCCGTCGGCCACGTAGAGCACGAACTCCTGCCCGTCGGCGTCCGTGTGGTGCTCTATCTCGTACGACTGCTCCCAGCCGTGCCCGCAGTGCATGCAGGCGAAGGAATACGACTCGTGAACGACGGCTGTGGCCGTACCGCGGAGGCCGGAGTGCCCTGCGATCTCACTCATGCCAGCTCCTCTTGTCCGCTGGACAGGCGCCCCGCGACGAGGCGCCTCTTCAACCAGTGGACTCTTCCGCCGCCGCGAACGCAGCAGGGCTGTCGAGTGTTGGAGGCGATTTGGCAGTTCCTTGCAGAAACCACCCTCTTCACCCCCGCTCGGCTTTGCTTTCGACGACAGCCTTTTGCCGTCCCATGGGGCACCCGCTCACCCGAGATCAGCCCTGCTCAGAGGGGGTTTCTGCGGCGCCCCGAAAGAGGCGCGGAGAACTGCGCGAGCGACGCGCAACGAGCCGCGCCCGGCAACAAACCGAAACCCGGCAGCCGCTTCCCGGCCACCCCCTCACTCACCGGCACGCTTGGCGGCAACCACCGCATCGAAAACAACCCTCTTCGGCACCCCCGCCTCCACCGCGACCGCGGCGATCGCCTCCTTGCGCCGCTCACCGGCCTCCTCCCGCACCCGCACCCGGCGCACCAGCTCCGGCGCGTCGAGTTCCTCCGGCCCGGCCTCGGGGGCTCCCTCGACCACGACGGTGATCTCCCCGCGGACGCCGTCCGCGGCCCACCGCGCCAGCTCCGCCAGCGGGCCGCGCCGTACCTCCTCGTACGTCTTGGTCAGCTCCCGGCACACGGCGGCCCGCCGATCCTCGCCGAAGACCTCGGCCATCGCGGCGAGGGTGTCGTCGAGCCGGTGCGGGGCCTCGAAGTAGACGAGGGTGCGCCGCTCGCCCGCGACCTCCCGCAGCCGGGACAGCCGCTCGCCCGCCTTGCGCGGCAGGAAGCCCTCGAAGCAGAACCGGTCGACGGGCAGCCCGGACAGCGCGAGCGCGGTGAGCACGGCGGACGGCCCCGGCACGGCGGTGACCCGGATGTCCCGCTCCACGGCGGCCGCGACCAGCCGGTAGCCCGGGTCGGAGACCGACGGCATCCCGGCGTCGGTCACGAGCAGCACGCGCGCGCCGCCGAGCAGCTCCTCGACCAGCTCCGGCGTACGGGCGGTCTCGTTGCCCTCGAAGTACGACACCACGCGGCCCTTGGGCGTGACGCCGAGGGCCTGGGTGAGCCGGCGCAGCCGCCGGGTGTCCTCCGCGGCGACGACGTCGGCACCGGCCAGCTCCTCGGCGAGCCGGGGCGGCGCGTCCGCGACGTCGCCGATGGGGGTACCTGCGAGGACAAGGGTTCCAGTCACACGACCATCCTCCCAGGAACCACTGACAGCCCTCCCGGAAGCCGACCGGTACCGCACATGCACGGGACTCGCACAGAACCGTTCCCTACGATGGCGCGGTGACCAGTACCGCGTCCTCCATGGACCTCCGGCAGGGCCAGGCGCCGCACGACCAGCGGCCGTCGTGGCGGCAGCGGCTGCGCCGATTCGGGTACGTACCGGCGGAAAACGCGCCCTCGGGCGACGTGCGCGACCGACTGGTGCCCCCGTACGCCGAGCCGAGCCCCCGGCTGTGGCAGGTGCTCGGCGTGCCGCCGGTCCTCGCCGATCGGATCACGCGCTGGTCGGGCTGGGGCGGTCCGCTGCTGGTGACGCTGCTGGCGGGCCTGATGCGGTTCTGGAACCTGGGCAGTCCGCGCGCGGTGATATTCGACGAGACGTACTACGCCAAGGACGCCTGGGCGCTCGTCCACCGCGGCTACGAGGTCAACTGGGACAAGAACGCCAACAACCTGGTGCTGCAGACGCACGGCCACCTGGCGATCCCGACGGACGCGGCGTACGTCGTGCATCCCCCGGTCGGCAAGTACGTCATCGGGCTCGGCGAGCTGGTGTTCGGGTTCGACCCGTTCGGCTGGCGGTTCATGACGGCGCTGCTGGGCACCCTCTCCGTCCTGCTGCTGTGCCGGATCGGGCGCCGGATGTTCCGCTCGACGTTCCTCGGCTGCCTCGCGGGCGCGCTGATGGCGGTGGACGGCCTGCACTTCGTGATGAGCCGGACCTCGCTGCTCGACGGCGTGCTGATGTTCTTCGTGCTGGCCGCGTTCGGCTGCCTGGTCCTCGACCGGGACCGGTCGCGGGAGAGGCTGGCCGCCGCGCTGCCGGCCGACCCGGACGGCCGGGTCCGCCCGCACGCGCGCGTGGCCGACACGTTCCGCTTCGGTCTGCGCCCCTGGCGCTGGGCGGCCGGGCTGATGCTGGGCCTGGCCATCGGCACGAAGTGGAACGGCCTGTACATCCTGGCCGCGTTCTGCGTCATGGCGGTGCTGTGGGACGTCGGCGCCCGCAAGACCGCCGGCGCGCAGCACCCGTACGCGGCGGCCCTGAAGTACGACACGGGTCTCGCCTTCCTGGCGACGGTCCCGGTGGCGATCGTCGTCTACCTGGCCTCCTGGACCGGCTGGGTCCTCTCCCCGGCAAACGGCACCGGCGGCTACTTCCGCAACTGGGCGGCCACCGACGGCAAGGGCGGCAGCTGGACGTTCCTGCCGGACTGGCTGCGCAGCCTGTGGCACTACGAGCACGAGGTGTACGAGTTCCACGTCGGCCTGACGTCCCCGCACACCTACCAGTCCAACCCGTGGAGCTGGATCGTGCTGGGCCGCCCGGTGTCGTACTTCTACGAGTCGCCGAATCCCGGCGCGGACGGCTGCCCGGCGGACGCCGGCCAGAAGTGCGCCCGTGAGGTGCTGGCGATCGGCACACCGCTGCTGTGGTGGGTGGCCTGCTTCGCGATCCTGTACGTGCTGTGGCGCTGGGCGTTCCGCCGCGACTGGCGCGCCGGTGCGATCGCGTGCGGGATCGCGGCCGGCTATCTGCCCTGGTTCCTGTACCAGGAGCGGACGATCTTCCTGTTCTACGCGGTCGTCTTCGTGCCGTTCCTGTGCCTGGCGGTGGCGATGCTGATCGGCGCGGTCGTCGGCCCGCCGGGCTCCTCCGACACCCGCCGGGTGATCGGCGCGTCGGCGGCGGGCGTCCTGGTGCTGCTGATCGCGTGGAACTTCATCTACTTCTGGCCGCTGTACACGGGCACGGCGATCCCGGTCGACCAGTGGCGGTCGCGGATGTGGCTGGACACCTGGGTGTGAGCCGCGGTGGCGGCGGGGCGCGGTCCGGTCGGATTGTCGCAACCCTGCTACGGATCGGCCGCCGACATCACCCTCTGAGGTGGGGACTTTAAGGTGAGTGCCGTCGTTGGGGAGTGTGAGGGCTACGGGGGGCCTGGGGAACGTACGGAGGATCTGAGGCTGTGGGCAAGAGAAGGCGCGTCGCCGAGCGACGGAAGACGACCAGTCCCGTCGTGCTCGGCGGGATGATCGCCCTGGTCGTCGGCGGCGCCGGGTTCGGTGCCTACGCGCTGTACGACGGCGGTGCCGCGGCCGACGAGCGCACGTCCGCCACGACCGACCACAAAACGGTCAAGACCGGCCCGCTCAGCGCCGCCGAGGTCCGCGCGGCCTCCACCCGCTTTCTCACCGCGTGGCAGCAGGGCAGGCCGACCGAGGCGGCCGCCGCCACCGACGACGCCTCCGCCGCCGCCAAGCTGCTCACCGGCTACGCCAAGGACGCGCATCTGAAGGGCGTCACGCTGACGCCGGGCGCGGCCAAGGGCGCCGAGGTGCCGTTCTCCGTCAAGGCGACGGTGTCGTACAAGAACCTGAGCAAGCCGCTGGCGTACGACAGCTCGTTCACCGTGGTGCGGCGGCCCAGCGACGGCAAGCCGGTGGTCGACTGGCACTCCGCGGTCGTCCACCCGGACCTGAAGGACGGCGACACCCTCGTCACCGGCGAGTCCGGCACACCGCCGATCAAGGCGCTGGACCGTGACGGCGGTGAGCTGACGGCCGCCACGTACCCGTCGCTGGGCACGGTGCTGGACGGGCTGCGGGAGAAGTACGGCAAGACGGCGGGCGGCAAGGCGGGCGTCGAGCTGCGCGTGGTGCGCGGCACGGCGTCGCAGAAGGCCGAGCTGTCCGACAAGACGCTCGCGGAGCTGAGCAAGGGCACCCCGGGGACGGTGAAGACGACGCTGAGCCCGGCCCTGCAGGCGGCGGCCGAGCAGCAGGTCGGCAAGCGGGCGCGGGCGTCCGTGGTCGTCGTACGGCCCTCGACGGGGGAGATCCTCGCGGTCGCCAACAGCGAGCACGGCTTCAACGTCGCCTTCCAGGGCTCTCTCGCGCCCGGCTCCACGATGAAGATCGTGACGTCGACGATGCTCTTCGAGAAGAAGCTCGTCACCCCGGGCGCATCGCACCCGTGCCCCAAGACGTACAAGCTGGCCGGCTGGACCTTCCACAACGACGGCGACTCCGAGATCAAGAAGGGCACGTTCAAGCAGAGCTTCGGAGCCTCCTGCAACAACGCCTTCATCAACTTCGCGCCGAAGCTGTCGGACAGCGACCTGACGAAGGAGGCCCAGCAGGTCTACGGCCTCGGTATGAACAACTGGGCCATCGGCGTCCCGTCGTTCGACGGCTCCGTGCCGGTGCAGAGCGGCGCGCAGATGGGCGCCTCGCTGATCGGGCAGGGCGGCGTGCGCATGAACCCGCTGAACATGGCGTCCGTGGCGGCGACGGTCGAGTCGGGCGTCTTCCGTCAGCCGTACCTGGTGTCCCCCGAGGTGGACCACCGCACGACGGCGAAGGCCGCGCGCACCATGTCGCCGGCCACGCAGTCCCAGCTGAAGGACGTCATGCGGTTCACGGCGGATTACGGCACGGCCGCCAAGGCGATGGCGGGCATGAGCGGGGACTACGGCGCGAAGACGGGCTCCGCCGAGGTCGACGGGCAGAAGAAGCCGAACGGCTGGTTCACCGCCTTCAGGGGCGACCTCGCCGCCGCGGGCGTGGTCCAGGCGGGCGGCCACGGCGGCGACACGGCCGGGCCGATCGTGGCGGCGCTGCTGAAGGCGGGCGGCTGATCAGGTCCGTACGGGCTCCGCGGTGTAGGTGCGGCGCAGGAATCTGAGCAGGGCCTTCGAGTCGAACTGGACCACGTCGACACCGTGGTCGGAGTGGAACTCGACGACGGCCTGGACACGCCCGCACGGCCACACCCGCACCGCGCCGCTCTCGGCCGGTACCCGCAGCCCCCGTTCCAGCAGTGAGCGGGAGAAGGTCCACTCGTGCGGACCCGGCAGGCCGACCCGGACCGAGCGCGGATCGCTGTCGGGGTCGTACCGCAGCACCACCGGTACGGCCCCCGGGTCCTCCTCGTCGGTGACGATATGGGCGCGCGCGTACTGCTCGACCACAGACATCGTACCGCCCTCTCACGCTGAGTGACCAATGCGAAAGCTTTGCATCCGCTTTCTCTCCAATGTCGCACATTTTCCGGTTTCCGCCCGCCGACGCGGGCCGTCCCACGGAACGATGCGGGAGCGATGGGCTCTTGCAACTGGTTCGCAACAAGGGCCTAAAATCGTCCGGTGCATGTTCCTGACGGATTCATCGACGCTCCCACCTCCGCCGTCACCGCAGTGGCCGCCGCAGGCGCCCTCGCGGTGAGCCTGCGCGGCGCCCGCCGTGAACTGGACGAACGGACGGCCCCGCTGGCCGGCCTGGTGGCGGCGTTCATCTTCGCCGTACAGATGCTCAACTTCCCCGTCGCGGCCGGAACAAGCGGCCACCTGCTCGGCGGAGCGCTCGCCGCGATCCTGGTCGGCCCGTACACGGGTGTGCTGTGCGTGTCCGTGGTGCTGCTCATGCAGGGCGTGCTGTTCGCGGACGGCGGGCTCACCGCGCTCGGCGTGAACATCACCGACATGGCGATCACCACTACGGTCGTGTCGTACGCCGTCTTCCGCGCGCTGCTCGCCGTCCTGCCCCGCAGACGGCGTTCGGTGACCGTCGCCTCCTTCGTCGCCGCGCTGGTGTCCGTACCGGCCGCCGCGGTCGTCTTCACCCTCCTGTACGCGGTCGGCGGGACGACCGACGTCTCCCTCGGCAAGGTCGCGACCGCGATGATCGGGGTCCATGTCCTGATCGGCGTCGGCGAGGCCGTCATCACCGCGCTCACGGTGAGCGCGGTGATCGCCGTGCGCCCGGATCTCGTGCACGGCGCGCGCGGCCTGCGCCAGCGGCTCAAGCTGCGCGTGGACGGCGCGCTCGTGGACGCGCCGGCGCCCGTCATGGCGCGCACGGCGCCCGTGGCGGCGCGCACCTCCCGGCGCACGCTGTGGGTGACGGGCCTGGTCACCTCCCTCGTCCTCGCCGGATTCGTCAGCTTCTACGCCTCCGCGAACCCCGACGGCCTGGAGAAGGTCGCGCACGACAAGGGGATCGACAAGAAGGAGGAGAAGCACACCGCCGCCGGCTCCCCGCTCGCCGACTACGGCGTCAGGAACGTCTCGAACGCCCGGCTGTCCGGCGGTCTCGCCGGTGTGATCGGCGTCGGTGTCACGGTCGTGGCGGGCAGCGCGGTGTTCTGGGCCCTGCGCCGGCGCCGGGCCGAGGACGTCTCCCCCGCCGGCACCGGGCTCTGACGTGGGAGCCGGACACGCGCACCGGCTGTACCGGCACGGGCACTCGCCCGTGCACGGTCTGCCGCCGCACACCAAGCTCGCCGCCGCCTTCCTGTTCGTGGTGGTCGTCGTGTCCACCCCGCGCGAGGCGATGTGGGCGTTCGCGGTGTACGCCGTCCTGCTCGGCTGCGTCGCGTACCACGCGCGCGTACCGGCCGTTTTCCTGCTCAAGCGGCTGCTGATCGAGGTGCCGTTCGTGGCGTTCGCGGTGCTCATGCCGTTCGTGGCGGAGGGCGGGCGGGTGCATGCGCTCGGCCTCTCGCTGAGCGTGAACGGCCTGTGGGGCGCCTGGAACGTCCTCGCCAAGGGCACGCTCGGCGTCGCCGCATCCGTACTGCTGGCCGCCACCACCGAGCTGCGTGAACTGCTGCTGGGCCTGCAACGGCTGAGGCTCCCGCCGCTGCTGGTCCAGATCGCCTCCTTCATGATCCGCTACGGCGACGTCATCACCGACGAGATGCGCCGGATGCGGATCGCCCGTGAGT
The DNA here is from genome assembly GCF_055603265.1 of Streptomyces sp. NPDC037288. NCBI lineage: Bacteria > Bacillati > Actinomycetota > Actinomycetes > Kitasatosporales > Streptomycetaceae > Streptomyces > Streptomyces sp. NPDC037288. The sequence goes on along the minus strand of NZ_JBVJVY010000013.1, from coordinate 16,609 downwards.
CGCGCGGCTTCGAGGCCAGGGGCGTACGGCACTGGGGCGTGCTCGCCAAGTCCGCCGGCGCGCTGTTCATCCGCTCCTACGAGCGCGGGGAGCGCGTGCACCTGGCCATGGTGAGCCGCGGCTACGCCGGTTCCATGCCGGTCATCGACGAGGTGACCGCGTCCGGCGCGCAGTGGCGGCACGCTCTCGCACTCCCCTGCACCGCCGTTGTCGTCTGTCTGCTGGGATGGATCCTGTGAGCACTGCTTCCCTGGAGGTCTCCGGCCTCGCCTTCGCCTACCCCGACGGCCACCAGGCCCTGTTCGGTGTCGATTTCACGATCGCGCGCGGGGAGCGGGTCGCGCTGCTCGGCCCGAACGGCGCCGGCAAGACCACCCTGGTGCTCCACCTCAACGGCATCCTGGGCGGCGGCACCGGCACGGTGACGGTGGCCGGGCTGCCCGTCGGCAGGCAGCACATGGCCGCCGTCCGGCAGAAGGTCGGCATCGTCTTCCAGGACCCTGACGACCAGCTGTTCATGCCGACCGTGCGGGAGGACGTGGCGTTCGGGCCGGCCGCCGCCGGGATCAAGGGGGCCGCGCTTCAGGAGCGGGTGCGCACGGCCCTGGAGCGGGTCGGCATGCAGGACTTCGCCGACCGTCCGCCGCACCACCTGTCCTTCGGCCAGCGCCGGCGCGTGGCCGTGGCCACCGTGCTCGCCATGGAGCCGGAGATCCTCGTCCTGGACGAGCCGTCCTCCAACCTCGACCCGGCCTCCCGCCGCGAACTCGCGGACATCCTGCGCTCCCTGGACGTCACGGTCCTCATGGTGACCCACGACCTCCCCTACGCCCTGGAGCTGTGCCCGCGCTCCCTCGTCCTCAGCGACGGCGTGATCGCGGCCGACGGCCCGACCGCCGGGCTGCTCTCCGACGACGAGCTGATGCGAGCGCACCGCCTGGAGCTGCCGTTCGGCTTCGATCCGAGGTCCGTGACAATGGGCGCGTGACGCGTCAAGAGGACCGAGACGACCAAGGGGCCGCCGGGTCGCCGCTGCTCGACGACCAGCTGTGCTTCGCGCTGTACGCCGCGCAGCGCGCCGTGACCGCCGCGTACCGTCCACTTCTGGACGACCTCGGCCTCACCTATCCGCAATACCTCGTGCTGCTGGCGCTGTGGGAGCGCGGCGAGACCAGCGTGAAGGAACTGGCGCGCGCCCTGCGTCTGGACTACGGGACCGTCTCGCCGTTGCTCAAGCGGCTGGAGGGGGCGGGTCTGGTGCGCAGGGAGCGCGCGGCCGGCGACGAGCGCTCGGTGCTCGTCGCGTGCACGGGGCGCGGAGAGGAACTCAGGGAGCGCGCGGCGCGCGTACCCGGCGCACTTCTCACCACGACGGGCCTCGGCCCGCAGGAGATCGCGCGGTTGCGCGAGGAGTTGTGGAAGCTCACCGAGCGCGCCGACGCGGCGGCCGGCCGGCGCTGATCCCGTAGAGCATCGCGCGCTGGTCTCGCGTTACCCGCGGTTGCCACCCCCGAGTGCGGCCTGCTGACCTACCAGCCAGTACCTTGTGCGCGATGTATTTGTGCGCCACTTGTTCCGGGGGAGGCCGGCCATGACCGACGACACCGCTGTCGACACCCGTCCGACGAAGATCATGTACGTCGCCGAGGCCACCGCTCACGGCGGCCGGGACGGCTACGTCACCAGCCAGGACGGCCAGCTCGAGCTGAAGGTCGCGATGCCTCCCGAGCTGGGCGGCGACGGCACCGGCACCAACCCGGAACAGCTCTTCGCGGCCGGCTACAGCTCCTGCTTCCACAACGCGCTGATCCTCGTCGGCAACCGCGCGGGCTACGACCTGACCGGCTCCACGGTGGCCGCCAAGGTCGGCATCGGCCCGAACCGGCACCGCGGCTACGGCCTCGCGGTCGCCCTCAGCGTCTCCCTGCCGGTCCTGGACCCGGACCTGGCGGCCCGGCTGGTGGACGCGGCGCACGAGGTGTGCCCGTACTCCAACGCGACGCGCGGCAACATCGACGTAACGATCCTGCTGGGCTGATCCCACCGAGGAATCACAGGCACACAGCGCGCGTTGCACCCCCTGCCGCAGGCGACGGGACAGTGATCGAGAGGACGGCGGGCGTGGACGTGAACGGCACAGTGGCCGAGGGCTTCGAGCCGGTCAGGGAGGCGTTCGCAGCGAACTTCGCGCTGCGCGGGGAACGCGGCGCAGCCGTCACCGTGTACCGCGACGGGCACAAGGTCGTGGACCTGTGGGCCGGCACCAGGGACGTGGACGGCACCGCCGACTGGGCGCCCGGCACCGCGCAGGTCGTGCGCTCCGCCACCAAGGGCGTCGTCGCCGCCGCGCTGCTGCTCCTGCACCAGCGCGGCGAACTCGACCTGGACGCCCCGGTGGGCGCGTACTGGCCCGAGTACAAGGCGGCCGGCAAGGAGCGCACGCTCGTCCGGCATCTGCTCGCGCACCGCGCCGGCGTGCCCGTGCTGGACCGCCCGCTGACCCCCGCCGAGGCCGCCGATCCCGACGTGGGCGCCGCGGCCGTCGCCGCGCAGGCACCGGTGTGGGAGCCGGGCACGGACCACGGTTACCACGCCCAGACCTACAGCTGGCTCACCGGCGAACTGGTCCGGCGGATCACCGGCCGCCCGGTCGGCGCGTGGATAGCGGACGAGATCGCCCGGCCCGTCGGCGCAGACCTGTGGCTGGGCCTGCCGGAGGCGGAGCACGCGCGCGTGGGGCGCGTCGGCCCGGTCGAGGCGCCCGAGGCCGTGGGCGGTCTGAAGACCCGCCCCAAGCGCGCGGTGGCCGAGGCCTACGCCGACCCGGACTCGCTGACCCGGCGCGCGTTCGCCGCGATCACCCCGCTCCCCGACGAGAACGATCCCGCCTACCGCACGGCCGCCCTGCCCGCGTCCAACGGCATCGCCACCGCCGACGGGCTGGCCCGCTGCTACGCCGCGCTCATCGGCGAGGTGGACGGCGGCACCCGGCTGTTCACCCCGCGGACGGCAGAACTGGCCCGCGCCGAGCAGTCCTCCGGACCGGACCGGGTCCTGGTGGTCGGCACCCGGTTCGGCCTCGGCTACATGCTGCACGGCGCGGCGTCCCCGCTGCTCTCCCCCGGCTCCTTCGGCCACCCGGGCCGGGGCGGCGCCCTGGCCTTCGCCGACCCGGAGACCGGCATCGCCTTCGGCTATGTCACCAACGGCTTCAGGAAGAGCGTGACGGCGGACCCGCGGGCGCAGGCACTGGTACGGGCGCTACGCACGGCGCTCGCGCAGGGCCGCCGTACGCACGGTGTCCTGTAGGGCGGTGTCACACGTTGATCGTGTGCGAGGTCCGTCCGGACTCCGCGTCGATCTCGTCGTGGGCCTTGGTCAGCAGTTGCATGGCGAGTTCGTTGAGGGCACGTGCGCCTGCTATCTCCTCGCCGACCCTGGGCTGGTTGGAGTCGACTCGGTGCCGGGTGGCGTGGCCGTGCGCCCGTACCTCCGTACCGTCGGGCAAGCGCACCAGGGCCACCGCCTTGGTGTGCTGGTCGTCCTCCATGAACTCCATCTCGACGTGCCATCCGACAGCTGTGCGCATCATGAGGATCACCTCCGGGAACAGCTCGTTCCAGCTGTTTCCAGGGTGCTCCCGCGTGCGGGGAACGTCACCTCGGCGGGACGGTCGAACCTTCCCGCCCGGACTCGTCGAAGCTGGCGAAGTACGCGGCGGCCATGTCCTCGTCCGCGTGGCCCAGGGCGGCGGCACGGGCGAACCGTTCCGCGGTCGCGGCGGCGACGTCCAGCCGTACGCCGCCGCGCTCGCCGGCCTGGACGATGAGACGGGCGTCCTTCTCGGCGGTGGCCACCGCGAACGACGCCGGGGACAGCTTGCCGTCGAGGACCAGTGCGGCCTTGGCCCGCAGGTAGCCCATGTCGAGCGGGCCGCCCTCGATGAGGTCGAAGAAACCCTGCGGATCCACGCCGAGGGCGTGGGAGAGGGCGAGGACCTCACCGGTGGCGGCGGTGGCGGCGAGCACCCAGCTGTTGGCGACCAGCTTCAGCCGGCTGGCGCTGCCGGCGCCGCCGTCGGCGCCCGTCCACAGGGTTTTCGCGCCGACCGCGTCGAAGACGGGCGCGACCGCCGCCCGTCCCTCCTCGGGCCCGGCGGCCAGCACGGTCAGCCGGCCGGCCTCGGCGGGCTGGCGGGTGCCGAGGACGGGAGCGTCGTAGAAGACGAGTCCGTGCTCGCGGGCGAAGGCGGCCAGGTCGGTGATCAGCTCGGTGCCGACGGTGGTGCACTGCGCCCACGCCGTGCCGGGGCGCAGGGCCGGTGCGGCCTCGCGCATGACGTCGAGGACGGTGCGGCCGTCGTACAGCATCGTCAGGACGACGCCGGCGCCCTCGACGGCCTCGGCGGGGGTGCCGGCGATCCGTGCGCCGTTCGCGGCGAGCGGCTCGGCCTTCTCGCGCGTGCGGTTCCACGCACGCACCTCCAGCCCCGCACGGCACAGGTTCCGGGCCATGGCGGCCCCCATGATGCCGGTACCCAGCACGCTGACGGTCGGCTTGTCGGTCATGGACGGCTCCCTGTCGTTCCTGTCGCTGCCCCCTGCTCCTCAGTACAGGGCTACCCGCGGTACAGGACTACCCGGCTACCCCGCATGCATCATCAACCCGATGCCCACCACCAGCAGACCGGCCGCCGCGATTCCGGGTGCCCCGAACCGCTCCTTGAAGAACACCGCGCCGATCGCGGCCCCGACGATCATCGAGGACTCTCACAGTGCGGCGACCGGCGCGAGTCCGGCGCGGGTCTGGGCGTGTTCCAGCGAAGGAGAAGCAGCCCCGTGCCCCGAGTCCTCCCGGCAGGCCGACGGCGGCCTCCGGCCTGAACGGCGACAGCCCCGACGAGCCGTCGATCGCCGTCGATCGCCGTCGACCAAGGAAAACCGGCCGGTGAGGGGCGGTCCCGTCCCCACGGAACCCTCACCGGCCGGTCGCTGTCGCCCGGAAGCGGTACGTCAGACGCGTACCAGTTCCCTCTCCCCGTCGGGGTCGGCGTCCTTGCGCTCCTCGGCCGTGCGCAGGCCCTCGCCCTCGACGTCGACGTTGGGCAGCGCGCGGTCGAGCCACTTCGGCAGCCACCAGGCGCCCTTGCCGAGCAGCGCGAGCACCGCCGGGACGATGGCCATGCGGACGATGAACGCGTCGAAGAAGACGGCGATCGCGAGCCCGAAACCGATCATCTTGACCATCGACTCGGTGGAGCCGATGAAGCCGGAGAAGACGGCGATCATGATGACGGCGGCGGCCGTGACGACCCGCGCCCCGTGCTTGAACCCGGTGACCACGGCCTGGCTGGGCGTCTCGCCGTGGACGAACGCCTCCCGCATCCGGGTCACGAGGAAGACCTCGTAGTCCATCGCGAGACCGAAGACGACGCCCACCATGAAGATCGGCATCATCGACATGACCGGTCCGGTCTGCTCGACGTTCATCAGGCCCGACAGCCAGCCCCACTGGAAGACCGCGACCACGGCGCCGAGCGCCGCGAGCACGCTGAGCAGGAAGCCGAGCGCCGCCTTCAGCGGGACGAGGACCGAGCGGAACACCACGATCAGCAGCAGGAAGGCCAGGCCGACGACCAGGGCGAGGTACGGCAGGAGCGCGTCGTTCAGCTTCTGCGAGACGTCGATGTTCATCGCCGTCGAGCCGGTGACCAGCACCTTGGAGCCGGTCTCCGCGGCGATGCCCGCACCCTTGTCGCGGATCGCGTGCACCAGGTCCTCGGTCGTGCGCGAGGACGGCTTCGACTTGGGTACGACGGTGATCGTCGCGGTGTCGCCGGCCTTGTTGGCCACGGCCGGGGTGACGGTGACGACGTCCCGCAGGCCCTTGATCTCGTCACCGACCTCGGTGAAGGCGGCCTTGGGACGGGCGCTGTCCTTGGCGTCGACCACGACCATCAGGGGGCCGTTGAAGCCCGGCCCGAAGCCCTCGGAGAGCAGGTCGTAGGCGCGGCGCTGGGTGGTGGAGACCGGCTGGGAGCCGTCGTCGGGCAGGCCCAGTTCCAGGGATGCGGCCGGGATCGCCGCAGCGCCGAGGCCGATCACGCCGAGCAGCAGAACGGCGACCGGGCGGCGGACGACGAAGCCGGCCCAGCGGGTGCCCATGTTGGGGCGGCCGGGCTTCCTCGGCGTGCGGCCGCCGCCGAGCAGCTTGCTCTTCTCACCCGCCGGCTTGACCTTGCGGCCGGCGTAGCCGAGCAGCGCCGGGATCATCGTCAGCGCGATGAGGACGGCGACGGCGACCGTGCCCGCCGCCGCGATGCCCATCTTGGTCAGCATCGGGATGTCGACGACCGACAGGCCGACCAGGGCGATGACGACGGTGAGGCCGGCGAAGACCACCGCGGAGCCCGCCGTGCCGACGGCCCGTCCGGCCGCCTCCTCACGCTCGCGGCCCTCGGCCAGTTCGGCGCGGTAGCGGGAGACGATGAACAGGGCGTAGTCGATGCCGACGGCCAGGCCGATCATGGACGCCAGGGTGGAGGTCGTCGAGCCGAGATCCAGGGCGCTGGCGAGCGCGGTGATCGTGGAGACGCCGATGCCGACGCCGATGATGGCGGTGAGCAACGGGAATCCGGCCGCGAGCAGGGAACCGAAGGTGATCACGAGGACGACGGCGGCGATCGCGATGCCGATGACCTCGCTGGAGCCGGTCTCGGGGGCCGCGCTCAGCGCGTCACCGCCGATCTCGACGGTCAGCCCGGCGTCCCGCGCGTGCCGCGCGGCCTCCTTGAGGGCGTCCTTCGAGGAGTCCTCCAGCTCCATGCCGGAGACCTTGTACTTCACCGAGGCGTAGGCGATCGTGCCGTTCCTGCTGACGGCGTGCCCGGTGTAGGGGTCGGCGACGGAGGCGACCTCGGAGCCGCGCTGCAGCTCCTTCACCGTCTTCTCGGCGGTCGCCCTGTTGTCGTGGTCGGTCATCTTCTCGCCGCCGGGTGCCTTGAAGACGACCCGGGCGGTGGCGCCGTCGGCGCTCATGCCGGGGAAGCGCTGTTCCAGCAGGTCGAAGGCCTTTTGCGCCTCGGTGCCGGGGATGGAGAAGGACGTGTTGCCGGCGGCCGGCGCGGAGGCGGCGCCCACCCCGGCGAGGGTGAGCAGCGCGACCCATATGAGGGCGACGAAGTGGCGTCGCCGGAAGGCGAGCCGGCCGAGTTTGTAGAGGAACGTGGCCACTTGAGGCGTACTCCGGTCAGGTCGTGGGGTTCATCAGGGCAGGGGTGATCAGCCCGACGACGTGAGCGGTGACGTCAGGTGGTGGGCTTGCCGGGGAGAGGGCTCAGCTGGTGGGAACGCCGAGGGCGGGGAGGACCACGGCGTCGATGTACGAAGTGAGGAAGGCCTGCGTCGGCGGCAGCTCGTCGAGCATCGCGCGGGCGGCGAACCCGCCGAGCATCATGTGCATCACGTAGTCGATCGCCGGGTTGTCCGCACGGACCTCGCCCCGGTCGATCGCGCGCTGCAGCACACGGCGGAACTCCGCCATCTCGGGCTCGATGAGATGGTCCCGGAACGCCCGCAGGAGGTCCGGGTTGCTGTGGACGGCCATGGCCAGACCCCGCATCAGCGCGGCGTTCTGCTCCATCTCGCAGTCGTCCGAAGCCAGCGTGAGGGCGTGCAGATCGCCTCTGAGCGACCCGGTGTCGACCGCCGCCGCGGCGGCACCGGGCTTGTTGTGCCGCACCGCCTTCGCCACCAGCTCGGCCTTGCCGCCCCACTGGCGGTAGAGCGTGGCCTTGCTGGACCGGGTGCGGGCGGCGACGGCGTCCATGGTGAGGGCGTCGTAGCCGACCTCCCGGAGGAGGTCGAGCACGGCCTCGTACAACTCGGCCTCGCGCTCGGGCGTGATCCGGCTGCGACGCCCCGGTGCGAGCACCGGCTCCGCCGGAGCGGCGGACGCCGCGCCCTGTGCCGCGACCTCGCTCATGCCACTCACCTTCCGCTCCGCGGCCTTCTTCGTTCGTCCACCCTCAAGATACCCCCCGAGCCTACGAAACGAAACGGTTTCGTACGTGCCTTGGATCACGAACGTGAAGGACGCATAAGTTGCTGTGCCCCCGTGTGCGGAAAAGCATGGGGAGGTGAGCTATCTGCGCTTCCCCCACCTCAGCGGCGACCTGCTGTGCTTCGTGGCCGAGGACGACCTGTGGCTGGCCCCCCTCGACACCCCCGGCCGGGCCTGGCGGCTCACGGTGGACCGTACGAAGGGCGGGCACCCGCGTTTCTCGCCCGACGGCCGCCACATCGCGTACACGACCTGGCGCAGCCTCGTACCCGAGATCCACCTCGTGAGCGTCGACGGCGGCCCCGCGCGGCAGCTGACGTACTGGGGCAGCACCGACACGCAGGTCTGCGGATGGACACCCCCCGACCAGGAAGGCAACGCCGACATCCTGGCCGTCGCCTCCCACGGCGAGCCCTTCTCCTACTTCACCTGGGCCTACAAGGTGACCACCGACGGCGACCCGGGCCGCAAACTCCCCTGGGGCCCGGTCTCCGACATCCAGGTCGCCGACATCGACGGCCAGCACAAGACCCTGCTGCTCACCGGCACCCCACCGCACGAACCGGCCTCCTGGAAGCGCTACCGCGGCGGCGCCACGGGCCGCCTGTGGCTGCACGGGCAACGCCTCCTGCCCGACATCGGCGGCCATCTGGCCTGCCCCATGTTCGTCGCCGGCCGGATCGCCTTCCTCTCCGACCACGAGGGCGTCGGCAACCTGTACTCCTGCGCCCACGACGGCACCGACCTGCGCCGCCACACCGACCACGACGCCTTCTACGCCCGGCACGCCTCCAGCGACGGCAGTCGCGTGGTCTACCAGTGCGCGGGCGACCTGTGGCTGGTGGACGACTTCTCCCCGGACGCCGTACCGCGCAAGCTGGACATCCGCCTCAGCGGGCCGGCCACCGGGCGCCGCCGGTACCAGGTGCCGGCCGCGCAGAACGTCGACGGCATCTCCGTGGACGACACCGGCCGGGCCAGCGCCGTCGTCGTACGCGGCAGCCTGTACTGGCTCACCCACCGCGACGGCCCCGCCCGCACGATCACCGACACGCCCGGGGTGCGGGTACGGCTGCCGGAGATGCTGGGCACGACCGGCCAGGTGGCGTATGTGACGGACGCCGAGGGCGAGGACGCCGTCGAGACCGCCCAGCTCCCCCGCGCGACCGGCGACCGCCCTCCCCGCCGTCTCGCCTCCGGCGCACTGGGCCGGGTCCTGGAGATGGTCTCGGACCCGCTGGGCGAACGGCTGGCGATCGCCTCGCATGACGGGCGGTTGCTGCTGATCGACGTGGGGGAGGAGGGCGGGGCCGCTGAGGACGGCGGGGGCGGTGAGCAGTTCGGAGACGGTGAGGAGGTCGGGCAGGTGGGGGAGGTTGAGGACGGCGGCGGTTCAGAGGACGGCGAGGGCGCTGCGCAGGGCGAGGGTGGCGGCCAGGTCGCCGAGAGCAGCGGCGGCGAAGGTGGCGGTCGGGCTGCCGAGAGCAGCGGCGGCGAGGGCGCCGGAGCCGCGGCGAGTGCTGATGAGCAGGCCACCGGGCCCGAAGCCGGCACCGGCGAACAGGGCGCCGTCACCGCGGCAGCCGCCGGAGCACGGGGGACCGGACCCGCGGCAGCCGCCGGAGCACAGGGCACCGAACCCGCGGAAGCCACCGGAGCACACGGCACCGAACCCGCGGAAGCCACCGGAGCACACGGCACCGAACCCGCGGAAGCCACCGGAGCACACGGCACCGAACCCGCGGAAGCCGCCGGAGGCCGGGTCACCGAGCTGATCCGTTCCGTCAACGGCCCCGTCCGCGACCTCTCCTTCTCGCCGGACGGCGCCTGGCTCACCTGGTCCCACCCGGGCATCGGCCGCTCCCTGCGCCAGATCAAGCTGGCCCGCATCAAGGACCGGCTGATCGTGGACGTGACCAACGGCCGTTTCGAGGACGAGAACCCCGTCTTCACCCGCGACGGCCGCTACCTCGCCTTCCTCTCCTGGCGCGGCTTCGACCCGGTCTACGACGTCCACACCGGCGACCTGTCCTTCCCGCTCGGCTGCCGCCCGTACCTCGTCCCGCTGAACTCGGCGACGCCCTCCCCCTTCGCCCTGAACCCCGAGGGCCGTCCGGCGGCCGGCGGGCTCGACCCGGTCGAGGACGAGGAGACGGGCGAGGCCGGCACGGTGACCGTGGAGGTGGAGGGCCTGGCGATGCGGGTCACGCCGTTCCCGGTCATCGCCTCCAAGTACTCCGCGCTGCACCCGGTCGCCGGCGGCGGCCTCGTCTGGCTGCGCTGGCCGATCTCCGGCGCGCTCGGCGAGACCTTCGCCAACCCGGCCGACATCAGCGGCCGGCCGACCCTGGAGTACTTCAACATCACCAAGGCGAAGAAGTCCGAACTGGTCGACCACCTGGACTGGTTCGCGGTCAGCGGCGACGGCACCCGGCTGGTCGTCGTCGACGAGGGCGACCTGCGCGCGGTCCCCTCCACGGAGCTGGGCGACAGCGACACGACCGTCTGGATCGACCTGCGCCGCCTCCTGCACGCGGTCGACCCGCCCGCCGAGTGGCGTCAGGCCTACGACGAGGCGGGACGGATCATCCGCGCCTACTTCTGGGACCCGGGCATGAGCGGCGTCGACTGGGACGCGGTGCTCGACCAGTACCGTCCCCTCGTCGAACGGATCGCCTCCCCCGACGAGTTCGCCGATCTCCTGCGGGAGGTCCTCGGTGAACTGGGCACCTCGCACGCCTACGTCACCGCCGCCCGCCGCAACGAGGGCCCGCCCCACTACCAGCGCTGGCAGGGCCTCCTCGGCGCCAACTTCGCGCACCGGGAGGAGGGTTGGATCGTCAAACGCATCCTGCCCGGCGACTCCTCCGACTCCAAGGCCCGCTCCCCGCTGGCCGGCACGGGCATCCGCGAGGGCGCCGTCCTCACCCACGTCGACGGCCGCCCGGTGGATCCGGTGACAGGACCGTATCCGCTCCTCGCCGGCTCCGGGGGTACGACCGTGGAGCTGACGTTCACCCCGGCGCAAGGGCAGCCGGGCCGGGCCCGCCGGGTCGCCGTCGTCCCCCTCGTCGACGAACGGCCGCTGCGCTACCAGGACTGGGTCGCGAAACGCCGCGACGTCGTCCGGGAGTTGAGCGGCGGCAAGTGCGGCTACCTGCACATTCCCGACATGGGCGGCTCCGGCTGGGCCCAGTTCAACCGCGACCTGCGCATGGAGGTCTCCCGGCCGGCCCTGATCGTGGACGTGCGCGGCAACGCGGGCGGGCACATCAGCGAACTCGTCATCGAGAAGCTGACCCGGACGATCCTGGGCTGGGACCTGACGAGGGACGCGCAACCGGTGTCGTACACCTCGAACGCCCCGCGGGGCCCCGTGGTGGCCCTCGCCGACGAGGCGACGTCGTCGGACGGCGACATGATCACGGCGGCCTTCAAACTGCTGAAACTCGGCCCGGTGGTCGGGCAGCGCACCTGGGGCGGTGTGGTCGGCATGACCGGCCGCCACCGGCTGGGCGACGGCACGGTCATCACGGTGCCGATGAACGCGGCCTGGTTCGACGCCTACGGCTGGTCCGTGGAGAACCACGGCGTCGCCCCCGACCTGGAGATCATGCGCACCCCCCTGGACTGGGCGGAAGGCCGCCACGCCCAGCTGGACGACGCGGTCCAGCTGGCCCTGGAACTCCTGGAGTCCAACCCGGCGGCCGTTCCCCCCGACTACAGCGAGACCCCCGACCGCTCCCGCCCGAAGCTCCCGCCACGAGGGACGCCGGGGAACTGATCGACCACCACCCCGAAAGGCAGACGCGGGGCACCCTCCACGAAGAAGGGCGCCCCGCGCCGAACCGGCCAAAGCCGAGCGCAGCGACTACGCGTCGTAGTCCCGGTCGAAGCGGTCTTCCATCTCCGCTTCCGTGTCCTCGATGTCACGCATGTTCTCGCGACCGCGCTGCGACTGCTGCTGGCCGCGCTCGGGCTGCTGCTGGCCACGCTGGGGCTGCTGCTGCTGACCGCGCTGGGGCTGCTGCTGACCGCGCTGGCCGGCCCGCTCACGGGCCTCACCGAGCTTCTGCTTGCCCTGTTCCTGCCACTCGTTGGCCTTGTCCTTCATACCCATGTGGGTTCACTCCCGTAGTGGGTGAGATGGGGGAATCGGCCCCTTGGTGGGGCCTCACCCAGATTCACACGGCCGACCACGGTGTGCATGTGGATCAGTCACGGGGCGTAGCGCGGGCTTCTTCGTCCGCCGCCCCACCTGCACCGACGAGTCCGGAGCGCATTCCCTGCAGGCGGGGCGCGAACCGCTTCATCTCGCGCTGCCCGACCGCCCCGATGAGCGCCGGCAGATACCCGCGCACGCCCTGCATGCCGCGCAGCCACCACTGCCCGTACACATGCGCCGAGCGCCGCTCGATCCCGGCGACGAGCCGGTCCACCGTCGGCCCCAGGGGGTACGTCTTGTTGGACGGCCACACCAGACGCTGCCGCAACTCCCGCATCACGTCGTCCTGGTCGGCGCCGCGCACCATGTCGGTGTCGGTCCAGGACAGGTACCCGACGCCGACGCGCACGCCCTGGTAGCCGACCTCGGCACGCAGACTGTGCGCGTACGCCTCCACACCCGACTTGGACGCGCAGTACGCCGTCATCATCGGCGCCGGGGTGATCGCGGCGAGCGAGGCGATCTGGAGCAGGTAGCCCCGGCTCTCCACGAGCACCGGCAGGAACGCCCGCGCGGTCACCGCCGAACCGATCAGGTTGACCTCGATCACGCGCCGCCATGCCTGCGGATCGGAGTCGGCGAACGGACCGCCCGTCGCCACACCGGCGTTGGCCACCACGATGTCGACCTTCCCGAACCGCGCCTTCACCTCCTGCGCGACCCGGCTCATCGTCTCGTGGTCGGTGACGTCGGCGTACCAGTAGGCGCTGTCGCTGTGCAGGCGCGAGGAGACCTCTTTCAGCGCCTCCTCCTCCAGGCCGACCAGCGCGACCTTCGCGCCGCGCGCGGAGAGCTTGCGCGCCAGCAGCTCACCGACCCCGCGCGCCGCTCCGGTGACGACCGCGACCTGCCCTTCGAGGCTGACCCTGCTCATGCGCCCTCCTTGGTCTGCGCCGGGGTGGAACGGTGCTCGTCGTGCGCGTCGCCGGGGTCGGCCCCGATGACGGTGACGTACGTGGTGACGAGTTCCCGGATCCTGCCGATCACCAGGCCGGGAGCCTCGATCGGGGTCATGTGGCCCACGCCGGCCAGTTCGGTGAGGCCGACGCAGTGCGGCAGCGTCGCGACCAGGGCACGGGCGTGCACGGGGGGCGTGAGCCGGTCGGACGCGCCGTGCACCACCGCGGTGGGCGCGTGCAACTCCCGTACGCCGTGGTCGAGGTCGAGCGCCTCGAGCACGCCGGCCCATGCGTGGCGCGCGGCGCGCGGGCAGGCGTGCACGATCCGCGCGCACGCCTCCACCATGTGCGGTGCGGAACCGGCGCCCATGGTGGCGTACTTGAGGATCCTCTTCGCAACCGGCGTGACGGGTCCGAGCGGGGCGCGCGAGCCGAGAACGCGCCCGGTGATCCAGGTGCGCACCCGCCCGGCGCGCAACGGCACCACACGCGCCTGCGCGACCAGCCGCGAGCTGCCGGTGCTGCACAGCAGGACGGCGGCGGCGTGCTCACGGAACCGGGGGCGCGGGGCCGCGGCCATGACCGTCATCCCGCCCATGGAGTGGCCGACGATCAGCGCCTTCTCCCCGCGCGCGAGCGTCTGCGCGAGGACCGCCTCCAGGTCGTCCGCCAGCGCGTGGGTCGTGCACGCGGGGCTCGCGGGACTGCGCCCGTGCCCTCTCTGGTCGTACGCGATCACCCGGTGGTCGGCCGCCAGGTCCCGTATCTGCGCGGCCCAGAAGGCGGTCGAACAGGTCCAGCCGTGGGAGAGGACGACGGGGGGCGCGTGCTCGGGCCCGTGCACCTCGACGTGCAACCGCGCGCCGTCGGCGGAGACGACGGTGAGCTCACGGGAGGGGACAGGCGGGGCGTAGGGGCCGGAAGTGACGGAGGTGTGGCGGCTCATGCAACGGCCTCGCTCTGCTTCCCGGGCACTGCTGCCGGCTTGCGGATGACCTCGTACTCGGAGAGGTCCACCCGCCGGGTCGCACGCCGGAACTCGGATGTCGTACCGGGCCAGACGGTGGTGTTGCGGCCGCTCGCGTCCAGGTACCAGCTGGTGCAGCCGCCGGTGCTCCACACGGTGCGCTTCATGCGTTCCTGGACCTTGCGGTTCCAGTCCTCGACGGCCGCGGGCCGGGCATCGAGGGCCGTACGGCCGCCGAGGACGTCCAGTTGGCGCAGATAGTCGGCCATGTAGTTCAGCTGGGACTCGATCATGAGGATCATGGAGGAGTTCCCGAGGCCGGTGTTGGGCCCGATGATCGTCATCCAGTTCGGGAACCCGGCGGCGGCGGCGCCGCGCAGCGCCTGCATGCCGTTCTTCCAGGACTCCGCGAGCGTGATGCCCTCGGCCCCGGTCACCCGCTCGGCGATCGGCATGTCCGTGACGTGGAAGCCCGTACCGAAGATGATCGCGTCGACCTCGGCCTCGGTGCCGTCGGCCGCGACGACGGTCGAGCCGCGGATCTCCGCGAGACCGCTGGCGACGACGTCCACATTCGGCTCGGTCAGCGCCGGGTAGTAGGTGCTGGACAGCAGGATCCGCTTGCAGCCGATGCGGTAGTCGGGGGTGAGCTTGGCGCGCAGGGCCGGGTCCTTGATGGCGCGGGCCATGTTGCGCTTGGCGAGCCGCTCAAGGAATCCGAGTTCGTCGGGGTGCTTGGTGAACGCCTGGACCTGCAGTTCCCGGATGCCCCACAGCAGGCCGCGCCTGAGCTGGGTGGTGAAGGGCACCGACCGGTGCAGCCGGCGCTCGGCGCCGCTGATGGCCCGGTCGACCCGGGGCACGATCCAGGGCGGGGTGCGCTGGAAGAGGGTGAGCCGGCCGACCTGTGGCTGGATGGACGGCACGATCTGGATGGCGGAAGCACCGGTGCCGACCATGGCGACGCGCTTGCCGCGCAGATCGTAGTCGTGGTCCCAGCGGGCGGAGTGGAACACCTTGCCCGGGAAGGAGGCCAGGCCCGGGATCTCCGGGATCTTCGGGTCGGACAGCGGCCCGGTGGCGGAGACCACGACGTCGGCGGTGAGCGTGCCACGCGCGGTCTCGATCTCCCACCGCAGGTTCTGGGCGTCCCAGGTCATCATCTTGACTTCGGAGTCGAAGCGGATGTGCGGGCGCAGTCCGAAGAGGTCGCTGACGTGCTCCAGGTAGGCGCGGATGTGCCGCTGCCCGGAGAAGGTGCGCGGCCAGTCGGGGTTGGGCGCGAAGGAGAAGGAGTACAGGTGGGAGGGCACGTCACAGGCGCACCCGGGGTAGCTGTTGTCCCGCCAGGTGCCGCCGACGCTGTCCGCCCGCTCCAGGACGGCGAAGTCGGTGATCCCTTCGCGGCGCAGCCGCACTGCGGCCCCCAGCCCGCCGAACCCGGACCCGATCACCGCCACCCGTACATGCTCGTGCTCGGCCATCCCGAAGCCTCCACGCATCACCTTGGACTCCGCCAGTGAACACTGGCGCAATGGGACTGTAGAGCAGCTCCGTACCGAGCGGTAGGGGGCGCGGAGGGAAAGTTACCGGGGGTACAACATAGGCTGCGGGCGTGGCAGACGACGGTGAACGCAAGGCGGATCAGGGCGCCCGGCACGAGGAACAGGACGGCGCGCACCACGGCGCGCACGACACCGGACCGCGCGAGTACCGGATGGAGGAGCTGGCGCGCCTGGCCGGCATCACCGTGCGCACCCTGCGCTTCTACCGCGAGCGCAAACTGATCCGGCCACCCCGCCGCGAGGGCCGTATCGCCTGGTACGACGAACACCACCTGGCCCGCCTGCGCACCATCGCGGCCCTGCTGGAGCGCGGCCACACACTGAACGGCATCGCGGAGCTCGCGGAGGCCCTCGACCAGGGCCGGAACGTCGCCGACCTCCTCGGCGTCGACACCCCGAGCGAGGAGGAGCCGGTCCGCCTCACCCCCGAGGAACTCGCCGCCTACTTCGAGGGGGAGGTCACCGCCGAGAACCTCGCCGCCGCTCTGGAGCTGGGCTACCTCGGCACGGACGGCGACGAGATCGTGCACATCAGCCGCCGGCTCCTGGACGTCTCCTCCGCGCTGGTCCGCGAGGGCATCCCGCTCGGCGAGGTACTCACGGCCGCCGCCCGTGTCCGCGAGCACGCCGACGCCCTGGCCGAACTCTTCACCGACCTGATCCTCCGCCACGCCCCGCAGGAGGACCTCCCCCGCCTGCGCCCCCTGGCCCGCAGCGTGGTGGAAGCGGAACTCTCCCTGGCCCTGGACCGGCGCCTCATCAAGGAGACAGGCGCGCAAAGCACCTGAACACGCCCCGGGGGGGGGGGGGGGGGGGGGGGGGGGGGGGGGGGGGGGGGGGGGGGGGGGGGGGGGGGGGGGGGGGGGGGGGGGGGGGTGGGGGGGGGGGGGGG
>NZ_JBVJVY010000012.1:129290-200734 GCF_055603265.1 Streptomyces sp. NPDC037288 | reverse complement strand
ACGCCCGGTTACATTCCGAACCCGGAAGCTAAGCCTCACAGCGCCGATGGTACTGCAGGGGGGACCCTGTGGGAGAGTAGGACACCGCCGAACAATCTTTCAAAAGGCCGGACCCTGAACTTCGTTTCAGGGTCCGGCCTTTTTACGTTTTCCTTAACGTGTCGTTCACGTCGCGCACCCAGCATCCAGCACATGGGAACTGCTGCAATGCTCAGGGCCGGCGGTGTCGGAGTCGGTGACGAAGTCGTCGTGCCGGCCTTCGGGAACGTCGACGTCGCCGAGGCCGTGACCCTGGCCGGTGCCCTCCCGGTGTTCGCTGACATAGACCCGGTGACGTACTGCCTCGATCCCGGCGCTGTCGAGGCAGCCGTAACTCCCCGCACGGCCGCCGTCGTTGTCGTACACCGCTTCGGGCGGGGAGCCGACCTGGGGCGGTTGCACGCGATCGGACAGCGGCAGGGGCTCCTGGTACTCGAGCAGGGCGAGTCCGAGGCGCCGTACGACGAGATAGCGCAGCGCAGGGAGCGGGCCGCGTATCTCGACGCCAAGTTGAAGGGTGTACGGACGCCGGACGGCGGTGACGGGCACACCTACCAGCAGTACGTCGTGCGGGTGCCGGGGAACGGCCGGCCGGACCGGGACGCCTTCGCGCGGGCCTTGCGGGCCAAGGGAGTTGAGTGCCGGGTGCCGGTCAAGACCCCCGTGCACCGGCTGCCGGAGTTCCGTCGGTGCGTGTCCCTGCCGGAGACCGAGCGGGCCGCCGACGAGACTCTGGCGCTGCCCGTCGACGCCGCGCTCACCAGGCGGGAGATGCAGCGGATCGTGTCCGCCTGCAATGCCCTCGGGGGCCTGCTCCAGCCTGCCTTCTGAGTGGTTGCCCGAACGAGTTTGGGAACTCGGGTCTGCTCGGGGTACAGTTTCTTCGTCGCCGCGAGGGAAACCTCGAAAGCGACAGGCCCCTATAGCTCAGTCGGCAGAGCGTCTCCATGGTAAGGAGAAGGTCAACGGTTCGATTCCGTTTGGGGGCTCAGTAAAGAAAGACCCCGCCCTTCCGGGTGGGGTCTTTTTCATGCCCTCTTCTCATGCCTCCTTGTGGATTCCCGGGACGCGCATCGCCAGGATCGCCATGTCGTCCGACGGGGCGTCCGAAGCGAAGCGTTCCACCGCGCGCATGATGCGTGCCGCGACCGCGCCCGCCGTGAGACCCGTGCACGTGGTGAGGACGTCGGCGAGGCCGTCGTCGCCCAGCATGCGTGCGCCCTCACGGCGTTCGGTGACGCCGTCGGTGACGCAGAGCAGGACGTCACCGGGGTCGAGGGTGACCGTCTCCTCGTGCAGCTCCAGGTCCTCGATCACGCCCAGCAGGGGCTGCGGCTCGGCGGCCGCCGTGACCGTGCCGTCCTGGCGCAGGCGCAGTGGGAGGGGGTGGCCGGCACAGACCACCTTCAGCTCGGCGCTGCCGTCCGCCTGCGGGCGCATCTCGCCGTACAGCAGGGTCAGGAAGCGGCTGCGGTCGCCCTCGTCGAGGATCGCGGAGTTCAGGCGCTGCAGGACCGCGGGGCCGCTCAGGCCCTCGCGGGCCAGCAGGCGCAGGGCGTGCCGGGCGAGGCCCGTGACCGCCGCCGCGTTCGGGCCCGTACCGCACACGTCGCCGATGGCGAAGCCGTAGGCGCCGTTGCCGATCGGGAACAGGTCGTAGAAGTCACCGCCGACCTCGTTGCCCTCGCCGGCCGCGCGGTAGATGACCTCGACCTCGACGCCGTCGATGTGCGGCGTACCCGGCGGAAGCAGGCTGCGCTGGAGGGCCTGGCTGATGGCCGTGCGCTCCGAGTAGAGACGGGCGTTGTCCAGGGCGAGGGCGGCCCGGCGGGAGAGGTCCTCGGCCAGTTCCAGGACCTCCTGGCGGAAGTGTTCGTCGGTGGGCTTGCCGAGGACCAGCATGCCGATGACGCGGTTGCGGGCGACGAGCGGGAGCACGACCGTCTCACCGCCCACCGCGGAGGCGGTGGCGAGGGTCGGGCCGATCCCCGCGGAGATCTGGTGCGCGGGTCCCCCCGCGAGGCCGAGGCTGCGCATGGAGCTGCGCAGGGCCGCCTGGTGGGCGACCTCGGCGGGGGTCGTCCAGACGCGGGCGCCGGGCGTCGGTACCGGGTCCGGCGGCGCGATCTTCGACAGCAACGACTTGATACCGTCGATCAGATCCTCGTCCTCGTGCAGGACGTACGACAGGTACGGCTCCGAGGCCTGGTCGGCGATCGTGTAGACGGCGCACCAGGTGGCCAGAGTGGGGACCGTCATCTGGGCCATAAGGGCCAGCGTCTGGTCGCGGTCCAGGGTGCCGGCCAGCAGGTCGGAGGCCTCGACCAGGAAGCTCAGGGAGCCGCGGCGCAGCCGCTCCAGCTCGCCCAGGCGGGCCGACTCGACGGCCAGGGCGATGCGGTCGGCGGCGAACTGGAGGCGCAGTGCCTCCTCGTTGGAGTACCGGCCGGGTGCCTCGGCGGCGACGCCGAGGGAGCCGGTCAGGCGGCCCTCGACCTTCAGCGGGACCGTGACGACCGAGCGCATGCCCGTGCCGTTCAGCAGTGGTACGGCCCCGGGGACGGACGTGAGGTCGTCGTGGACGGCCGGCATGCGTGCGGAGCCGTAACGGCCGGGGCCGGCCTCGACGGGCACGCGTGCGAAGCGCTGGCGGGCGGAGGGCAGGCCGGTGGAGGCGCGTACTTCCAGCTCGGTCTCGTCGTCGGTGGCCAGCAGCAGGAACGCGGAGTCCGCGTCGAGCATGTCGCGGGCGCGCTCCACCGTGCGCTGCAGCAGACCGTCGAGGTCGTCCGGGGCGGGGGAGCCGATGAACACCTCGAAGGGGTCGGTGTTCTGGCCGTCGGAGGTCTGGTTCTGGTCGCCTGCGGGGACGCGCGGCGGGGTCTGCAGGACGGCGCGTTCGTGGTCGCGGACCAGGAGGCAGACGGTGGAGGGTTCGCCGCCCGTGTCGCGGACCCGGAGGTGGGAGGCGTAGACCGGGGCCACGCGGCCGTCGGCGCCGCGGATGCCGTAGCTGCCCTCCCATCGGGAGAGCTGCAGGGCCTCGGCCACGCCGGTGCTGGTGCCCGGAGTGTGCGGCCAGGCCGCGAGTTCGGTGAGGGGCCTGCCGACGACCTCGGCGGACGCATGGCCGAAGATTTCCTCGGCGTCCTCGTTCCAGGAGGTGATGGAGCCCTTGCGGTCGACCTGGACGACGGCGACGCGGACCCGGCCGTCGGCCAGCGGCAGCAGGTCGGCGGGCAGGGACGGACCGGCTGTTCGGGTGCCGACCAAGCGTTCGGGGAGGTTGAGCTGGAACCAGACGTTCTTGTGGGTGGGGGTGTAGTCGACGCCCCAGCGGGTGGCCAGGGCCGCGCACAGCTGGAGGCCGCGGCCACCCTCGCGGTCGGGGCTGCCCATCGAGGCGGGGCTGTTCTGGAGGGGGACCTCGCGCTCGGGATAGCGGTCGGAGACCTCGATGCGTACGCCGTCCTCGGTGCGCAGGCACAGGACGTCCGCGTGCGTGCCCGCGTGGACGACGGCGTTCGTCACGAGCTCGCTGGTGAGGACGACGGCGTCGTCGACGATGTCGGCGAAGCCCCAGCCCTGCAGCGTGTCGCGGACGAAGGACCGGGCGGTCGCGACCGATCGCCCGACGGGCTCGAAGGTGGCGGCCGCGCGCGCGGTGATCACAGAACTCCTCGGCCGGTTGTCTACGTGCAGGGCTGCGTGGCCGGCCGGCTCGCTCCGCTGCTGCGGCATCAGCGCGCCCGTCGGCTGTGGCTCCGGGGGCTGTCCCCCGGGGATGACTCCGGTGGTCATGGTCTGCGGCCGCCCCTCCGATGCCCGCTCGTTCTCGTGCCACCGCCCAGGCCGGTCGGACCGGTGCGGCTGGACAGCCGCATGCAAGGTTACTTACCTTCGCCGTCCGAGCGGGTGCCGGTCGCCGGTGTTTACCCCCCAGGGTGTGCGGACGATGTGCGAAGCTGCCGAACTGTTATGGCCTGGTTGGGGCAGGGTGAAACACTGGGCAGGCTTCTGATGAAGGTCGGTCGGGCTGCGTGTGTTCCGTGTACGGCGGGCAGCAGCCCCTGGTGTGGCCGGATCCCGTCTGGCAGAAATACGCAGTAGTAACAGGTACGCAGCAGTAACAGGTACGCAGAAGTAACCGGTACGCCGATGACCGGCAGGCCGGGCCGAAGCGGCCGAGCACAGCAGCAACGGTCTACCCCTCCGGGAGGGACACAGTGGAGTCTGGCGCGGCGACGCGTGGCACGAAGACGCGCGCGAAAGGCGGACCGTCCCTGGGCAGGCGCGGCGGCACCACCGAAGTGGACACGGCTGCCCTGAACCGGCTGCTGGCGGCTCTCGTCTCGATGCGTGACGGGAACTTCCGCAAGCGGCTCACCGTTTCCGGTGACGGTGTGATGTCGGAGATCGCGGCCGTCTTCAACGAGGTGGCCGACCGGAATCTGCATCTGACCGGTGAGCTGTCCCGGGTACGGCGCATGGTGGGCCGTGAGGGAAAACTCACGGAACGGCTGGAGACGGGGGCCTGCGAGGGCTCCTGGGCGTCCGCGATCGACGCCTCCAACGCCCTGGTGGACGATCTCGTCTGGCCGGTCTCGGAGGTCGGCCGGGTGCTCACGGCCGTGGCCGAGGGTGATCTGTCGCCGCGGATGGAGCTGCGGACGCAGGCACCGGACGACGGCACGGGGCATCCGCTGCGCGGTGAGTTCCTGAAGGTCGGCCGCACGGTCAACAACCTGGTCGACCAGCTGTCGACGTTCACGGACGAGGTCACCCGCGTGGCCAGCGAGGTCGGTACCGAGGGCAAGCTCGGCGGTCAGGCCCAGCTGCGCGGTATGTCGGGTTCGTGGAAGGACCTGACCGAGTCCGTCAACACCATGGCCAACCGGCTGACCGCACAGGTGCGTGACATCGCGCTGGTGACGACGGCGGTCGCGCGCGGTGATCTGTCACGCAAGGTCACCGTGCACGTCGCGGGCGAGATGCTGGAGCTGAAGAACACCGTCAACACGATGGTGGAGCAGCTGTCGTCCTTCTCCTCGGAGGTCACGCGCGTGGCCCGCGAGGTGGGCACCGAGGGCATCCTCGGCGGTCAGGCGCAGGTGCCGGGTGTCGCCGGTGTGTGGAAGGAACTGACCGACTCCGTCAACACGATGGCGGGCAACCTGACCGCTCAGGTCCGTGGGATCTCGCAGGTCACGACCGCTGTCGCGAACGGTGATCTGTCGCGGAAGGTGACGGTTCCGGCGCGCGGCGAGGTGGCGCAGCTCGCCGAGACGATCAACCAGATGACCGAGACGCTGCGGATCTTCGCGGACGAGGTCACGCGCGTCGCGAACGAGGTCGGTGCGGAGGGGCGGCTCGGCGGGCAGGCGAACGTGCCCGGCGCGGCCGGTACGTGGAAGGACCTGACGGACTCCGTCAACACGGTGTTCCGGAACCTGACCACGCAGGTGCGGGACATCGCCACCGTGACGACGGCTGTGGCCAGCGGTGATCTGTCGCAGAAGGTCACGGTCGACGTGGCCGGCGAGATGCTGGAGCTGAAGAACACCGTCAACGGGATGGTGGACCAGCTGTCGGCGTTCGGCGCCGAGGTGACGCGGGTCGCGCGGGAGATCGGTGTCGAGGGCGAGCTGGGCGGCCAGGCGCAGGTGCCGGGCGCGGCCGGTGCCTGGAAGGACCTGACGGACTCCGTCAACACGGCGTTCCGCAATCTCACCGGTCAGGTGCGCAACATCGCCCAGGTGACGACGGCGGTGGCCAACGGCGACCTGTCCCAGAAGGTCACCGTGGACGTCTCCGGCGAGATGCTCCAGCTGAAGAACACCGTGAACACGATGGTGGACCAGCTGTCGAGCTTCGCCGACCAGGTCACGCGGATGGCCAGGGACGTGGGTACGGAGGGCCGGCTCGGCGGTCAGGCCCGGGTGGACGGCGTGTCCGGCACGTGGAAGGAGTTGACGGACTCCGTCAACTTCATGGCCGGCAACCTGACGTCCCAGGTGCGGCAGATCGCCCAGGTGACGACGGCTGTGGCGCGCGGTGACCTGTCGCAGAAGATCGATGTCGACGCGCGCGGCGAGATCCTTGAGCTGAAGAACACGATCAACACGATGGTTGATCAGCTGTCCGCCTTCGCCGACCAGGTGACGCGGGTGGCGCGTGACGTGGGTACGGAGGGCCGCCTCGGCGGTCAGGCGCAGGTGCCCGGTGTAGCCGGCGTGTGGCGCGACCTGACCGACTCGGTGAACGGCATGGCCGGCAACCTGACGGCCCAGGTGCGCAACATCGCGCAGGTCGCCACCGCCGTGGCCCGCGGTGACCTCTCCCAGAAGATCACCGTGGACGCGCGCGGGGAGATCCTTGAGCTGAAGAACACCCTGAACACGATGGTGGACCAGCTGTCGTCGTTCGCCCAGGAGGTCACGCGGGTGGCCCGTGAGGTGGGTACGGAGGGCATCCTCGGCGGTCAGGCCGAGGTGCAGGGTGTCTCCGGCACCTGGAAGGACCTCACGCAGTCCGTGAACTTCATGGCGAACAACCTGACGATCCAGGTGCGCAACATCGCCGAGGTCACGACCGCGGTCGCCAAGGGTGACCTGTCGAAGAAGATCACTGTTGACGCGAAGGGCGAGATCCTTGAGCTCGTCACGACGGTCAACACCATGGTTGATCAGCTGTCCAGCTTCGCCGAGCAGGTGACCCGGGTGGCCCGTGAGGTGGGC
Source organism: Streptomyces sp. NPDC037288 (assembly GCF_055603265.1). Taxonomy (NCBI): domain Bacteria; kingdom Bacillati; phylum Actinomycetota; class Actinomycetes; order Kitasatosporales; family Streptomycetaceae; genus Streptomyces; species Streptomyces sp. NPDC037288. Next base: position 193,958 of record NZ_JBVJVY010000012.1, on the reverse strand, counting down.
ACCGAGGGCATTCTGGGCGGCCAGGCGCATGTGCCGGGCGTCACCGGTATCTGGAAGGACCTCAGCAACAACGTCAACCTGATGGCCAACAACCTGACCATGCAGGTGCGCAACATCTCGCAGGTGGCCGCGGCCGTCGCCAACGGTGATCTGACGCGTCAGGTCACCATCGAGGCGCGCGGTGAGGTCGCCCAGCTCGCCGACACCATCAACACGATGGTGAAGACGCTGAGTTCGTTCGCCGACCAGGTCACCAAGGTGGCCCGCGAGGTGGGCACGGACGGCATTCTGGGCGGTCAGGCACACGTGCCCGGGGTGGCCGGCACCTGGAAGGACCTCACCGAGTCCGTGAACCAGATGGCGTCCAACCTGACGGGCCAGGTGCGCAACATCGCCATGGTCACCACGGCCATCGCCAAGGGTGACCTGACGAAGAAGATCGACATTGACGCCCGCGGCGAGATCCTCGAGCTGAAGACGACGATCAACACGATGGTCGACCAGCTGTCCAGCTTCGCCGAGGAGGTCACGCGCGTGGCCCGCGAGGTGGGGACGGAAGGACAGCTCGGCGGCCAGGCACGCGTGCGTGACGTCGACGGCACGTGGCGGGACCTCACCGAGTCGGTGAACGAGATGGCCGGGAACCTGACCCGGCAGGTGCGTGCCATCGCGCGCGTGGCGACCGCGGTGACCCGCGGCGACCTGAACCTGAAGATCGACGTCGACGCCTCCGGCGAGATCCAGGAACTGCAGGACTACATCAACAAGATGATCGCCAACCTGCGCGACACCACGATCGCCAACGAGGAGCAGGACTGGCTCAAGGGCAACCTCGCCCGTATCTCCGCGCTGATGCAGGGACGCCGTGACCTGGAGGACGTCGCCTCGCTGATCATGAGCGAGCTGACGCCGGTGGTCTCCGCGCAGCACGGCGCGTTCTTCGTGGCGATGTCCCTCATGGAGGGCCAGGAGCTGAGCGGCGACGCCGAGGACCGGTACGAGCTGCGCATGCTCGGCTCGTACGGCTACTCGATGGGCTCCATGCCGGCGTCGTTCCGGCCCGGTGAGGCGCTGGTCGGTACGGCCGCACAGGAGAAGCGCACGATCCTGGTGGAGAACGCGCCCAGCGGGTATCTGAAGATCTCCTCGGGGCTCGGCGAGGCCCCGCCGGCGCAGGTGATCGTGCTGCCGGTGCTGTTCGAGGGCACGGTGCTCGGGGTGATCGAGCTGGCCTCCTTCACGCCGTTCACGCAGATCCAGAAGGACTTCCTCAACCAGATCGCCGAGATGATCGCGACGAGCGTGAACACCATCTCGGTCAACACCAAGACCGAGCAGCTGCTGAAGCAGTCGCAGGAGTTGACGGAGCAACTGCGCGAGCGGTCGGCCGAGTTGGAGAACCGGCAGAAGGCGCTGCAGGCCTCCAACGCCGAACTGGAGGAGAAGGCCGAGCTGCTGGCCCGGCAGAACCGCGACATCGAGGTGAAGAACACCGAGATCGAGGAGGCCCGGCAGGTCCTGGAGGAGCGCGCCGAGCAACTCGCGGTGTCGATGCGCTACAAGAGCGAGTTCCTCGCCAACATGTCGCACGAGCTGCGTACGCCGCTCAACTCGCTGCTGATCCTGGCGAAGTTGCTCGCCGACAACGCCGAGGGCAACCTCTCGCCCAAGCAGGTGGAGTTCGCCGAGACCATCCACGGTGCGGGCTCGGACCTGCTGCAGCTGATCAACGACATCCTCGACCTGTCGAAGGTCGAGGCGGGCAAGATGGACGTCTCGCCGACGCGTATCGCGCTCGTACAGCTCGTGGACTACGTGGAGGCCACCTTCCGGCCGCTGACCGCGGAGAAGGGCCTGGACCTGTCCGTACGGGTCTCCCCGGAGCTGCCGGCGACCCTGCACACCGACGAGCAGCGGCTGCTGCAGGTGTTGCGCAACCTGCTGTCGAACGCGGTGAAGTTCACCGACTCCGGATCGGTGGAGCTGGTGATCAGGCCGGCCGGCGCGGATGTGCCGGTGGGTATCCGTGAGCAGCTGCTGGAGGCCGGCTCGCTGACCGTTGCGGACGCGCCGCTGATCGCGTTCTCGGTGACGGACACCGGCATCGGTATCGCGGCCAGCAAGATGCGGGTGATCTTCGAGGCGTTCAAGCAGGCGGACGGCACGACCAGCCGCAAGTACGGCGGTACCGGGCTCGGCCTGTCGATCTCCCGGGAGATCGCGCAGCTGCTCGGCGGTGAGATCCACGCGCAGAGCGAACCGGGCCGCGGTTCGACGTTCACGCTGTACCTGCCGCTGCACCCGAGCGAACTGCCGCCGCAGGGCTACCAGCAGTCCGTGCCCCCGCTGGAGGCCGGCGAGCTGCTCGCCTCCGAGGCGCAGCAGTCCCTGGAGCTGTCCGGGGTGGAGATCGAGACCCCGGCCGAGGTGAAGTCGTACCGCGAGACGCAGAACGGTCCCGCGGCGCTCTTCCGGCGCCGGCGGCGGAGTCTGCCGCAGGGCGAGCAGCGGCCCGAGCACCGGCTGGCGGTCCCGGAGCCGGAGAGCGCGGCGCAGTTCGCGCACGGGGTGCGGTTCGGCGGCGAGAAGGTCCTGATCGTCGACGACGACATCCGCAACGTGTTCGCGCTGACCAGTGTCCTGGAGCAGCACGGTCTTTCGGTGCTGTACGCCGAGAACGGCCGTGAGGGCATCGAGGTGCTGGAGCAGCACGACGACGTGGCGGTCGTGCTGATGGACATCATGATGCCGGAGATGGACGGGTACGCGACGACCACGGCGATCCGCCGGATGCCGCAGTTCGCCGGGCTGCCGATCATCGCGCTGACCGCGAAGGCGATGAAGGGCGACCGGGAGAAGGCGATCGAGTCCGGTGCCTCCGACTACGTGACCAAGCCGGTCGACCCGGATCATCTGCTGGCCGTGATGCAGCAGTGGATGGGCGGGGAGTGACAAGATCGGCACACCGGGACGTGAACGGCCGGGGAACCCTCGGCGGGTGTCGGGAGTTGCCCACGTGAGGTGGCTGCGAACGGACGGCTTAGGGTGGCTGGAGACGTATGGGAATGCAGGATTCCGGGAACCATCCCGGCCCCCGCCGCGTTTCCGGTACGTGCACAGTGACATCGCGGTGACAGGGTGTGGCGACAGGCGGGGTGCGGCTACGATGACCGGCACAAGGACGGGCGGCGAAAGGGAGTCGTCCCCTGGGGCGGCGCCCGGTGTACCGCCGGGGCGAGGAGGGCGGGCCATGGTGCAGAAGGCCAAGATCCTCCTGGTCGATGACCGGCCGGAGAATCTGCTGGCGCTGGAGGCCATCCTCTCTGCGCTCGATCAGACGCTGGTGCGGGCATCGAGCGGGGAGGAAGCGCTCAAAGCACTGCTCACGGACGATTTCGCGGTCATTCTGCTGGATGTCCAGATGCCGGGCATGGACGGGTTCGAGACCGCCGCGCACATCAAGCGGCGCGAGCGGACCCGGGACATCCCGATCATCTTCCTCACGGCGATCAACCACGGCCCGCACCACACCTTCCGCGGCTACGCGGCCGGTGCGGTCGACTACATCTCCAAGCCGTTCGACCCGTGGGTGCTGCGCGCGAAGGTCTCGGTGTTCGTCGAGCTGTACATGAAGAACTGCCAGCTGCGCGAGCAGGCGGCGCTGCTGCGGCTGCAGTTGGAGGGCGGCGGCAAGGGCGCGGTCGGCGGCAAGGAGTCCGCCGGGCTGCTGGCCGAGCTGTCCGCGCGGCTCGCGGCCGTCGAGGAGCAGGCCGAGGCGCTGTCCAAGCAGCTGGACGACGATTCGGCGGACGCGGCCGCGGTGGCCACGGCGGCCCATCTGGAGCGCAAACTCACCGGGTTGCGGCGCGCGCTCGACGCCCTGGAGCCGGGCGCCGGCACCGGCGGTCCGTCGGTTCCGGCGCAGAACTGAGATACGCCCGGCCGGCGGTTGCTCTTGAGCGTGCGTCAGTTCCGCGCCCCGACAAGGGCGACACGAACGGGTGAAGCTGTGGGCACACGTGTCCGCTGTCGTCTCCCCCGGTAACCTCACACCCATGGCCTCACGTCCCTCCGCAGCCAAGAAGCAGCCCGCCAAGAAGGCGGCTGCTCCCGCGAAGGCTCCGGCGAAGAAGGCCGTAGCGAAGAAGGCGGCGGCCAAGAAGGCACCCGCCAAGAAGGCCCCGGCCAAGAAGGTCCCGCCGAAGCCGGCCCCCAGCCCCACCGGGGGCGTGTACCGGCTCGTGCGCGCCCTCTGGCTGGGCCTCGCGCACGCCGTCGGCGCCGTCTTCCGCGGCATAGGGCGGGGCGCGAAGAACCTGGACCCGGCCCACCGCAAGGACGGCGTCGCGCTGCTGCTGTTCGGCATCGCGCTGATCGTCGCCGCCGGCACCTGGGCCGACCTGAAGGGCCCCGTCGGGGACCTCGTGGCGATCCTCGTCACCGGTGCCTTCGGCCGGCTCGACCTGCTGGTGCCGATCCTGCTCGCGGTGATCGCCGTACGGTTCATCCGGCACCCGGAGAAGCCGGAGGCCAACGGACGGATCGTGATCGGCCTGTCCGCGCTCGTCGTCGGCGTGCTCGGCCAGGTCCACATCGCCTGCGGCTCGCCCGCGCGCAGCGACGGCATGCAGGCCATAAGGGACGCCGGCGGTCTCGTCGGCTGGGCGGCGGCCACTCCGCTGACGTACACCATGACCGACATGCTCGCCGTACCCCTGCTGGTGCTGCTGACGATCTTCGGTCTGCTCGTGGTGACCGCCACCCCGGTCAACGCCATCCCGCAGCGGCTGCGGGCACTCGGTGTGCGCCTGGGGGTACTGCACGACGAGGAGGCGCAGGAGTTCGGCGAGGACGACGCGCGCTACGACGAGCAGTGGCGCGAGGCGCTGCCCGCGCGCCCCCGTAAGCGCTCGTCCGCCCCCCGGGCGTACGACCCGGCCAGTGCCGAGGAGGAGGCCCTCTCGCAGCGCCGCGGCCGTCCCAGGCGCTCCGCGGTGCCCCAGCCGGATCCGCAGCGCCAGATGGACGCCGTGGACGTCGCGGCGGCCGCCGCCGCGGCGCTCGACGGTGCGGTACTGCACGGCATGCCGCCCTCCCCGCTGGTCGCCGATCTCACCCAGGGCGTCAGCGTCGGCGACCGCGAGGAGACGACGCCGGTGCCCGCGCCCGCGCCGGCACCGGAAGCCGGGCCGTCGCCGGTACCGGCCGCGCGGCCCAAGCAGCAGAAGCCCAAGGCCGGAATCGTCCCCGACCTGACCAAGAAGGCCCCCGAGGAGCCGCGCGACCTGCCGCCGCGGGCGGAGCAGCTCCAGCTGTCCGGGGACATCACCTACGCACTGCCGTCCCTGGACCACCTCACCCGCGGCGGTCCAGGCAAGGCGCGCAGCGAGGCCAACGACGCGGTCGTCGCCTCGCTCACCCAGGTCTTCACCGAGTTCAAGGTCGACGCCGCCGTCACCGGCTTCACGCGCGGCCCGACGGTCACCCGCTACGAGGTCGAGCTCGGCCCCGCCGTGAAGGTCGAACGCATCACCGCGCTGACCAAGAACATCGCGTACGCCGTCGCCAGCCCCGACGTGCGGATCATCAGTCCCATCCCCGGCAAGTCCGCGGTGGGCATCGAGATCCCGAACACCGACCGGGAGATGGTCAACCTCGGTGACGTGCTGCGTCTCGCGGAGTCCGCCGAGGACGACGACCCGATGCTGGTCGCCTTCGGCAAGGACGTCGAGGGCGGGTACGTGATGCACTCGCTGGCGAAGATGCCGCACATGCTGGTCGCCGGTGCCACCGGTTCCGGCAAGTCGTCCTGCATCAACTGCCTGATCACCTCGGTCATGATGCGGGCGACCCCGGAGGACGTCCGGATGATCCTGGTCGACCCCAAGCGCGTCGAGCTGACCGCCTACGAGGGCATCCCGCACCTGATCACGCCGATCATCACCAACCCCAAGCGGGCCGCCGAGGCACTGCAGTGGGTGGTACGCGAGATGGACCTGCGCTACGACGACCTCGCGGCCTACGGCTACCGGCACATCGACGACTTCAACCAGGCCGTCCGCGAGGGCAAGGTCAAGCCGCCGGAGGGCAGCGAGCGGGAGCTGCAGCCGTACCCGTACCTGCTGGTGATCGTGGACGAGCTGGCCGACCTGATGATGGTCGCCCCGCGCGACGTCGAGGACGCGATCGTGCGCATCACGCAGCTCGCGCGCGCGGCCGGCATCCACCTGGTGCTCGCCACCCAGCGGCCCTCGGTGGACGTCGTGACGGGTCTCATCAAGGCCAACGTGCCCTCCCGGCTGGCCTTCGCCACCTCCTCGCTCGCCGACTCCCGGGTCATCCTCGACCAGCCCGGCGCCGAGAAGCTCATCGGCAAGGGCGACGGCCTGTTCCTGCCGATGGGCGCGAACAAGCCCACCCGTATGCAGGGCGCCTTCGTCACCGAGGCCGAGGTCGCGGCCGTCGTCCAGCACTGCAAGGACCAGATGGCGCCCGTCTTCCGCGACGACGTCACGGTCGGCAGCAAGCAGAAGAAGGAGATCGACGAGGACATCGGCGACGACCTCGACCTGCTGTGTCAGGCGGCCGAACTGGTCGTCTCCACCCAGTTCGGGTCGACCTCCATGCTCCAGCGCAAGCTGCGGGTCGGCTTCGCCAAGGCCGGGCGGCTCATGGACCTCATGGAGTCCCGCAACATCGTGGGGCCGAGCGAGGGCTCCAAGGCGCGTGACGTTCTGGTCAAGCCCGACGAGCTGGACGACGTGCTCGCCGTGATCCGCGGGGAAACCGGGGAGTAGGGCGAAGGACCGTCCGGCGGACGCCGTTTACGCCGGGTGGCCGATCGCCGTGATCCACTTGTTAGAGAACGGCGAGCAACCGTTTCCCTTTGTCGTACGTCCAGTTGAGCGAGAGGACAGGTAGTAGTCCCATCATGGGGTATCTGCCTGTCAAGCCCTCGGTCCGTCCGGCCGTTCCGATGGGGTACAAAGTCCCACCGCCCGGTTGCCCCACCCTTTCGTACCACCCCTAGACTGAGCTTCCAGCACAGGTGGCTACACGCTCGAAAGGCGCCCCCGTGTCCATCGGCAACTCCCCTGAAGACGAGCGTCCGTTCCCCGACGAGTCCCGGGAGGCCCGTGTCTCCGTGGGCCGTGCCCTGCAGCAGGCGCGGATCGCGGCCGGGCTCACCGTGGACGACGTCAGCAGCGCCACTCGTGTCCGTATCGCCATCGTGCACGCCATCGAGGCGGACGACTTCGCCCCGTGCGGCGGTGATGTGTACGCCCGCGGGCACATCCGCACGCTGGCCAGGGCCGTCCGCCTCGACCCCGCCGCCCTGATCGCCCAGTACGACGCCGAGCACGGCGGACGTCCCGCACCCACCCCGGCCGCACCCCTGTTCGAGGCGGAGCGCATCCGGCCCGAGCGGCGCGGCCCGAACTGGACGGCGGCCATGGTGGCCGCGATCGTCGTCGTGATCGGTTTCGTCGGCTTCACCGCGGTCAGGGGCGGCGGCTCCGGAAACGATGCGAAGTCGCAGGTCGCCGAGGGCAGCGGTACACCCGCCGCGAGCAGGTCCGCCTCGCCCACGCCGAAGAAGGGCAAGCCCGCCACGCCGAGCACCGATCCCTCCGACAGCGCCATCGCCGCCGCGCCCCAGGACAAGGTGACCGTCCAGGTCAGCGCGCCGGGCGGACGCAGCTGGATCTCGGCCAAGGACCACAACGGCCGGATGCTCTTCGACGGACTGCTGAAGAAGGGCCAGTCCAAGACCTTCCAGGACAGCTCCAAGATCAACCTGATCCTCGGCGACGCCGGCGCGATCGAGCTGTACGTCAACGGCAAGAAGATCGACGACAACTTCCAGCCGGGCGCGGTGGAACGCCTGACCTACACGAAGGGCGACCCCGTCGCGGGCTAGGCGGCCCTTCGGGAAGAGCGTGTGTGACGGGGTTGGCCAAGATCGGCCAACCCCGTCGACATGGGCTGTCAGTGAGACGAAGTAGTCTTGAGCCCATGCCTGAACGCCGTACCGTCGCCCTCGTCACTCTTGGCTGCGCCCGTAATGAGGTGGACTCCGAGGAGCTCGCAGGCCGTTTGGAGGCGGACGGCTGGCAGCTCGTGGAGGACGCCGCGGACGCCGACGTCGCCGTGGTCAACACCTGTGGCTTCGTCGAGGCCGCGAAGAAGGACTCCGTCGACGCCCTCCTCGAGGCCAACGACCTCAAGGATCATGGCAGAACCCAGGCCGTCGTGGCGGTGGGCTGCATGGCCGAGCGGTACGGCAAGGAGCTGGCCGAGGCACTGCCCGAGGCCGACGGCGTGCTCGGCTTCGACGACTACGCGGACATCTCCGACCGCCTGCAGACCATCCTGTCCGGCGGCATCCACGCTGCCCACACCCCGCGCGACCGCCGCAAGCTGCTCCCGATCAGCCCGGCCGAGCGGCAGGAATCGGCCGCCTCCGTCGCGCTGCCCGGCCACGGCCCGGCCGACCTCCCGGAGGGCGTCGCGCCCGTCTCCGGTCCGCGCGCGCCCCTGCGGCGCCGCCTCGACGGCTCCCCGGTCGCCTCGGTGAAGCTCGCTTCGGGCTGCGACCGGCGCTGCTCCTTCTGCGCCATCCCGTCCTTCCGCGGCTCCTTCATCTCCCGCCGCCCCAGCGATGTGCTGAACGAGACCCGCTGGCTGGCCGAGCAGGGTGTGAAGGAGATCATGCTCGTCTCCGAGAACAACACCTCCTACGGCAAGGACCTGGGCGACATCCGCCTGCTGGAGTCCCTGCTGCCCGACCTGGCCGAGGTCGACGGCATCGAGCGGGTGCGGGTGAGCTACCTGCAGCCGGCCGAGATGCGCCCGGGACTGATCGACGTGCTGACCTCCACTCCGAAGGTCGTCCCGTACTTCGACCTGTCCTTCCAGCACTCCGCGCCCGACGTGCTGCGGGCCATGCGCCGCTTCGGCGACACCGACCGCTTCCTGGAGCTGCTCGACACGATCCGTTCCAAGGCGCCCGAGGCCGGCGTGCGCTCCAACTTCATCGTCGGCTTCCCCGGCGAGAGCGAGGCGGACCTGGCCGAGCTGGAGCGTTTCCTGAACGGCGCACGCCTGGACGCCATCGGTGTCTTCGGCTACTCCGACGAGGAGGGCACGGAGGCGGCGACGTACGAGAACAAGCTCGACGAGGACGTCGTCGCCGAGCGCCTCGCACGGGTGTCCCGGCTGGCCGAGGAGCTGGTCTCGCAGCGCGCAGAGGAGCGCGTCGGGGAAGCCGTGCGCGTCCTGGTCGAGTCCGTCGACGAGGAAGAGGGCGTGTACGGCCGCGCCGCACACCAGGCGCCCGAGACGGACGGCCAGGTGCTCCTCACGAGCGGCGAGGGCCTGAGCGTCGGACGTATGGTCGAGGCGAAGGTGGTCGGTACGGAAGGTGTCGACCTGGTCGCCGAGCCGCTGACCGGCTCGCTCGCGTGTAGTGAGGAGGCGGGCAGATGACCGGAGTCCCGGCATCCGCCGCGGGCGGCTCCTCCGGCGCGCACGGCGCCCGGGGGCCCGCCGCCGCTGCCGACGGCGTTGCGTCCGAGGTCTCCGGTTCTGCTTCAGGTCCCGAGGGCGGCGGCAGGGCACCGCGCGGCGGCAAGATCGCGGCCGCCGCCGTCAACCAGGCCAGCGTCTGGAACGTCGCCAATCTGCTGACCATGCTCCGGCTGGTCCTCGTGCCCGGCTTCGTGGCGCTGATGCTGGCGAACGGCGGTTACGACCCGGCCTGGCGCTCGCTGGCCTGGGCGGCCTTCGCCATCGCCATGATCACCGACCTGTTCGACGGGCATCTGGCGCGCACGTACAACCTGGTCACCGACTTCGGGAAGATCGCCGACCCCATCGCCGACAAGGCCATCATGGGAGCGGCGCTCATCTGTCTGTCGGGCCTGGGCGACCTGCCGTGGTGGGTGACGGCCCTGATCCTCGGCCGGGAACTCGGCGTCACCCTGCTGCGTTTCCTGGTCATTCGCTACGGCGTGATCCCGGCCAGTCGTGGGGGCAAGCTCAAGACCCTCACCCAGGGGGTCGCGGTCGGGATGTACGTCCTGGCACTGACGGGATGGCTGGCCACTTTGAGGTTCTGGGTGATGGCCGCAGCCGTCGTTCTCACCGTCGTCACCGGCCTCGACTACGTAAGGCAAGCCATTGTGCTGCGCCGCCGGGGAATCGCCGAGCGGGCGGCGGCGTTGGAGGAGAAGGAAGCGTGAGCTCACACGCCACCGAACTGGTGCGACTACTGACTGTGAGGGGCGAGACCCTCGCCGTCGCCGAGTCGCTCACGGGTGGCCTGGTGGCGGCGGAGATCACAGCAGTGCCCGGAGCGTCCAAGGTGTTCCGGGGTTCGGTCACCGCCTACGCCACCGAGCTGAAGCATGAGCTGCTGGATGTCGACGCCACCCTGCTGGCGCAGCGAGGAGCGGTGGATCCGCAGGTCGCGGGCCAGATGGCAGCCGGGGTGCGGAAGGCTCTGGGTGCCGACTGGGGTGTCGCGACCACCGGGGTCGCCGGCCCCGATCCGCAGGACGGCAAGCCCGTCGGGGCGGTCTTCGTGGCCGTGGACGGGCCGCTCACGGACCGTCTCGGTTCTGCCGGTGGCGGAAAAGTGGAAGCCCTGCGGTTGAACGGCAGCCGTGCGGAAATTCGTATGGAGAGTGTACGGAGCGTACTCGCACTGCTTCTGAGAGAGCTTGCGGGCGAACAGACCGGGAACGAGCGGGCACAGGATACGGAACGGAACGGGGGGTTTTGATGTTTGCAGCCCTGAGTGAACACGACATCGCTCCCCGCACGGCCGCGGCGCAAGGCGGTACGGTGGGGCGAGAAGGATGCGGCTACGCGGTCCGAGGAGGGAGCCACCGATGATTCTGCTCCGTCGCCTGTTGGGTGACGTGCTGCGTCGGCAGCGCCAACGCCAGGGCCGTACTCTGCGCGAAGTCTCCTCGTCCGCCCGAGTCTCACTCGGCTATCTCTCCGAGGTGGAGCGGGGGCAGAAGGAGGCTTCCTCCGAGCTGCTCGCCGCCATCTGCGACGCGCTGGACGTACGGATGTCGGAACTCATGCGGGAAGTGAGCGACGAGCTGGCGCTCGCCGAACTGGCCCAGTCCGCCCGGGCCACCGAGTCCGTACCCACGTCGGTCCGTCCGATGCTGGGTTCGGTGTCGGTGACCGGTGTGCCACCGGAACGGGTGACCATCAAGGCGCCCGCGGAGGCGGTGGACGTGGTCGCCGCGTGACGTACGCGTACCCGGCTTAGCGAACCTTCGAGGCCCCGGCCGGCTTCTCGGGACGTACCCGAGGAGCATGGCCGGGGCTTTCGTTTTCCGGCCACATGTGCGACGTGTGTCACTTTTGCTCGCGTTTGCCGGGTCCGTTCGGTGCGGTCATGGTGGAGGGACGTGACGGGCAAAAGCACCGGAGGAAGCGGATGTACGTCGTGAAGAGCCAGTTGGCCGACGCGGACCTGAAGACCGTGGCCGAGGCGCTGCAGGGTGCCCTCGTCGACCTGGTGGACCTCTCGCTGGTCGCCAAGCAGATCCACTGGAACGTCGTCGGGCCCCGCTTCCGCTCCATCCACCTCCAGCTCGACGAGGTCGTCGCCTCCGCGCGCACCCACTCCGACACCGTGGCGGAGCGGGCCTCGGCCCTGGGGGTGCCGCCCGACGGGCGCGCCGCCACGGTGGCCTCCAGCAGCGGCGTCAAGACCACTCCGGCGGGCTGGATCAAGGACACGGACGCTGTCGGGACCATGGTGGACGCGCTGGGCGCCGTGATCACCCGGATGAGGGAGCGCGTGGGCGCGACGGGGGAGCCGGATCCGGTGTCCCAGGACATCTTCATCGGGATCACCGCTGACCTGGAGAAGCATCACTGGATGTTCCAGGCGGAGAACGCGTAAGCGGTTCGGGCGGGACGGGGCGCCCCGGAGCGGCTGTTTTCGCTGCTGCATCCGTGAGCCCTCGGTGCGCCTCCCGCGCGGCTGGTGCGGCGGTCTAGCGTCCGGCGGGAGGTGGTGGCGGGCATGGTGGGACGGATAGTGCGCCGGGGGGCCGCCCTGGCGCTGGGGGCCGTGTGGTGGTGGGCCGTGCTGCGGATCGCCCTGGGGCAGGGCGCGGGCGTTCTGGAAGGCGCCGTCGCGGCCGGCGGGTGGGGGGTGAGCCTGCTGCCGGTGCACTGTGTGCCCAAGGGACAGGCGGCCGACGTGGTGTCGGCGGGGCGGTGGTTGGCCGCCTGGCGGATGGGCGGCGCTACCAGGGCATCGCCACACCCCCGTTCGGGCGAAGTATCTGACCGGTCGTGAACGCCGACGCGTCCGACGCCAGGTGCAGCACCGCGTGAGCGACGTCCTCCGGCTCGCCGACCCGGCCCAGCGGTGACATCCGGGCCATCACACCCTCGGTGTGCGCCTGCGCCTCACGGTCGTGCCGGTCGGTCATCGGGGTGCGGATCCAGCCCGGCGCGATCGCGTTGACCCGGATGCCGTGCCGTCCGACCTCGGTGGCCAGCGTCTTGGTCAGCTGGACCACAGCCGCCTTCGCCGCGCCGTAGCAGAGCAGTCCCGGGCCGCCGGTGTCGACCGCGCCGGACGCCATGGTCACGATGCTGCCCCGGGTGGCTCGGGCCAGCATCAGACGCGCCGCCTCCTGGCAGGCGTACAGCACTCCCTTGAAGTTGACGTTCAGGACCCGGTCGAGATCCTCGTCGCGGGTCTCCAGCACGGGGCTGCTGTGCATGATGCCGGCGATCGCCGCCATCACGTCCAGACGCTCGCAGGAGCGGACCGCCTCGGCCAGGGCCGCCCGGTCGGTGACGTCCAGGACATGCGTACGGGCCGTGCCGCCGCGTTTCGCGATCAGCTCCGCCGTGCCGTGCAGACCGTCCGCGTCCCGGTCGGCGCAGTGCACCACCGCGCCCGCCTCGGTGAGCAGGACGGCTGAGGCCCGGCCGATCCCGCCGGCGGCTCCGGTGACGAATGCGGTGCGCCCGGTGAGGTCGTACGGGGTGAGGGGCATACAAGGACCGTACGAGCGTTTCTGACGGGTCGTCAATTAGTCGGAGGCGGTGACCGGTTCGGGTGCCGTCGGCATAGTGGCGCCCCGGTCTCCGACGGGGGCCGACACGTCGTCAGGCGGTGCGGCGGGGATAGCGGTCTCGCCAGCGCTGCGGCGCGCCGGGGGCGGGGGCGGGGCCGGTCTGGCAGGCGGGGCACCAGTAGGTGGGGCGTTCCTGGGTGCCGTCGCCCTGGTCGGCCACGCGGACCGGCGTGTGGCAGCGCAGGCACGGACGGGGTGCGCGGCCGTAGACGAACAGGTCGTGCCGGTGCAGGCCCGTGGTCTGCCGGACCGGGCGGTCGCGGTTCTCCTCCAGGAGTCTCTTGGCGAGCGCGGGCAGCTTCTCGGCGCGGTCCGGGGGCAGCGCGCCGGCCGGGAGCCACGGGGTGACGCCCAGCAGGAAGCACAGCTCGCTCTTGTAGACGTTGCCGATGCCGGCGAGATTGCGCTGGTCGAGCAGGGCCTCGCCGAGCGGGCGGGCGGGATCGGCGAGGAGGTTGGCCAACGCCCGCACGGGGTCCCAGTCCGGTCCGAGCAGGTCGGGGCCCAGATGGCCGACCACCCGCTCCTCCTCGCCCGTGCGCAGCAGCTCCAGAACCTGGAGGCGGTAGCCCACGGCCGTGCGGTCGACGGTGCCGAGGATCGCACGGATCTGGTGTGCCGGGCCGCCCCGCCAGCGCTCGTCCGCGCCGTACACCTTCCAGGTCCCCTCCATCCGCAGATGAGTGTGCAGGGTCAGGCCACCCTCGAACCGGGTGAGCAGGTGTTTGCCGCGCGGGATCGTACTGAGCACCGTACGGCCGGTGAGGTCGACCGTCGCGTACTTCGGCACCCGGAAGTCGCTGCGGGTCAGCACCTTGCCCGCGAGGGCCTCGTGCAGCCGCCGCGCGGCCTGCCAGACCGTGTCGCCTTCGGGCATGCGTCAAGGGTGCCACGGGCAGCGCCCCAAGGGGCGCGGGGCTGTGCCTGAAGACGGCAGCTCGCTGCATTCCGAACGCCGCGGCACCTGGCGGAGCGTCACGCTCTCAGGCGCAGGCCGCGTGGTGTGGCCACGAAGCCCGCTGCCTCCAGGAGGGCGCCTATGGGCGAGGTCAGGGCCTGGGCGCCGTTGATCCGCTCGACCGTGACCGTGCCGAGGGAGCCCGCGCGTGCCGCCGCGGCCAGGGCATCCGCGGCCGTGCGCAGGCGGGGGTCGTCCGCAGGCGCGATGTCCGGTCCGGCGGGCCAGGCCAGCAGCGTCTTGCCGCCGCGCTCCATGTACACGGTCAGGTCGCCCTCGACCAGGACGACGAGTGAGCCCGCCTTGCGGCCCGGCTTGTGCCCGGCACCGGACGGTGGCTCCGGCCAGGACAGGGCCGCGCCGTAGGCGTTGGCGGGGTCGGCCGCGGCGAGGACCACGGCACGGGGGTCGGGCGAGGACGTGCCCGTACGACCGCTGCCGTACGCCCGGTGCGCAGGCGAGCCGTAGGGGCCGCCTCCGCCTCCGCGGGGGCCGCCGTAGCCGGGGGAACCGAAGGGGTCGGCCAGGTCGCGGGGGGAGACGTAGTCGCCGGGGGCCGGCGCGGGATCCGCCGGTGGCCAGGTGAAGTCGCCGTCGAGGCCGGGGTGCGCGAAGCCGCCGTCCGTCCCTTCGAAAGCGGCGGGGAGGGGGTGTTCGTGGGGTGCGTCGTCGCTTCCGCCGAAGCCGTTCGGGAACGCCGGCGCGGCAAAGCCGCTCGAGGGATGTGGGTAGCCGTTCCCGGGGGCCGCGGTGGTCAGGCTCTCACCGCGTTCGCGGGCGTTGGACACCGCGCGGAGCCGGTCGACCGCGCCGTCCATGGCGAACTGGGCCGCGCCCAGGCCCTCGACCACATAACCGCGCCGCGCCTGGCCGCTGTCCTCGAAGGCGGACAGCACGCGGTACACCGCCGAGAACCCGCCCTCGACGCCCTCCGCGGCGACCGCCCCGCGGGTGACCACGCCGTGCCGGTCCAGGAGGGTGCGGGCCAGTGCGTGGGCGCGCACGGTGGCATCCGGCTCGGCCGCGGGGAGCAGCGACCAGCGGCCGGCGACCGTCGGCGGGCCCGTACGGGACGCGGTGCGCGCGGCGGCCGTCAGGGAGCCGTAGCGCCCGCGCGGTACGGCGCGCTTGGCGCGGTGGGCGGTCGACCCCGCCGTACGGCCCGAGCCCAGCAGGGAGCGCATCGGTGCCAGGGTGTCGTTGGTGAGCCGGCCCGACCAGGCCAGGTCCCAGAGGGCGTCGGCCAGTTGGGGGTCGGTGGCGTCGGGGTGGGTGGTGGCTCGCACCTGGTCGGCGATCTGGCGGAAGAACAGGCCGTAGCCGCCACAGAGGGCGTCCAGGACGGACTGGTGGAGCGCGGTCAGCTCCAGGGGATGCGGCGGCGGGAGCAGCACGGGGGCCGCGTCCGCCAGATAGAGGGAGACCCAGCCGTCCTTGCCGGGCAGTGCACCCGCGCCGGCCCACACCACTTCACCCGCGGCGGTCAGCTCGTCGAGCATCGAGGGCGTGTAGTTCGCCACGCGGGAGGGCAGGACCAGTTTCTCCAGCGCGGAGGCGGGCACGGAGGCGCCCTGCACCTGCTCGATGGCGCGCACCAGTCCGTCGATGCCGCGCAGGCCATGGCCCGTGCCGATGTGCTGCCACTGGGGCAGGAACTGGGCGAACGCGGCCGGTGGCACGGGCTCCAGCTCGTGGCGCAGGGCCGCCAGGGAGCGGCGGCGCAGGCGGCGCAGTACGGCCGCGTCGCACCATTCCTGACCGATGCCCGCCGGGTGGAACTCGCCCTGCACCACCCGGCCGTTCGCGGCGAGCCGCTGCAGGGCGCCCTCGGTGACCGCCACGCCGAGGCCGAAGCGGGCCGCCGCCGTGGCGGACGTGAACGGGCCGTGCGTGCGGGCATAGCGGGCCAGGAGATCGCCGAGCGGGTCCTTGACCGGCTCGGTGAAAGCCTCGGGCACACCGACCGGCAGCGCCGTGCCGAGCGCGTCGCGCAGCCGGCCCGCGTCCTCGACCGCCGCCCAGTGGTCGGCGCCGGCGATCCGGACCTTGATGGCCCGGCGGGCGCCGGCCAGCTCAGGCGCCCACTGCGGGTCCGCGCCCCGCGCCACCAGCTCGGCGTCGGTCAGCGGGCCGAGCAGCCGCAGCACGTCGGCCACGCCCTCCACGTCCTTGACCCGGCGATCCTCGGCGAGCCACTGCAGCTCGCGCTCCAGCTCGGTCAGTACCTCGGCGTCCAGCAGTTCGCGCAGTTCCGCCTGGCCCAGCAGTTCGGCCAGCAGCCGCGAGTCCAGGGAGAGGGCGGCGGCGCGGCGCTCGGCCAGCGGGGAGTCGCCCTCGTACAGGAACTGGGCGACGTACCCGAACAGGAGCGAGCGGGCGAACGGGGACGGCTCGGGGGTGCTGACCTCGACCAGGCGCACCTTGCGGGACTCGATGTCGCCCATCAGCTCGACGAGCCCGGGTACGTCGAAGACGTCCTGGAGACATTCGCGGACCGCTTCCAGGACGATCGGGAACGAGCCGAACTCGCTCGCCACCTGCAGCAGTTGGGCCGCGCGCTGGCGCTGCTGCCACAGCGGGGTGCGCTTGCCGGGGCTGCGGCGCGGCAGCAGCAGCGCGCGGGCGGCGCACTCGCGGAACCGGGAGGCGAACAGGGCGGAACCACCCACCTGGTCGGTGACGATCTGGTCGACCTCGCCCTTGTCGAAGGCGACGTCCGCCGCGCCGACGGGTGCCTGCTCGCTGTCGTATTCCGTGCCGGCCTTCATCGGTGCCTGGTCGAGCAGGTCCAGGCCCATCAGGTCGGCATCCGGCAGGCGCAGCACGATGCCGTCGTCGGCGTGCATGACCTGCGCGTCCATGCCGTACCGCTCGGACAGCCGGGCGCCGAGCGCGAGGGCCCACGGGGCGTGCACCTGGGCGCCGAAGGGGGAGTGGACGACGACCCGCCAGTCGCCCAGCTCGTCGCGGAAGCGCTCCACGACGATCGTGCGGTCGTCCGGGACATGGCCGCAGGCCTCGCGCTGCTCGTCCAGGTACGACAGCACGTTGTCCGCCGCCCAGGTGTCGAGGCCCGCTGCCACCAGGCGCAGCCGGGCGTCGTCCTTGGGGAGCGAGCCCACCTCGCGCAGGAACGCGCCCACCGCGCGGCCCAGTTCGAGCGGCCGGCCCAGCTGGTCGCCCTTCCAGAAGGGCAGCCGGCCCGGAACGCCGGGCGCGGGGGAGACCAGGACCCGGTCGCGGGTGATGTCCTCGATGCGCCAGGAACTCGTGCCCAGCGTGAAGACGTCGCCCACCCGGGACTCGTAGACCATCTCCTCGTCCAGCTCGCCGACCCGGCCGCCGCCCTTCTTCGGGTCGGAACCGGCGAGGAAGACGCCGAAGAGGCCGCGGTCCGGGATCGTGCCGCCGGAGGTGACGGCGAGGCGCTGGGCGCCCGGGCGGCCGGTGATCTCGCCGGTCACGCGGTCCCACACCACGCGCGGGCGCAGCTCCGCGAACGCGTCGGACGGATAGCGGCCCGCGAGCATGTCGAGGACCGCCGTGAACGCCGACTCGGGCAGCGAGGCGAAGGGGGCCGCACGGCGGACCATGGCGAGCAGGTCGTCGAACTGCCAGGTGTCCAGCGCCGTCATCGCGACCAGCTGCTGTGCGAGCACGTCCAGCGGGTTCGCGGGTACCTTCAGGGACTCGATCGAGCCCGAGCGCATCCGCTCGGTGACCACGGCCGCCTGGACGAGATCACCGCGGTACTTGGGGAAGACGACACCGGTGGAGACGGCGCCCACCTGGTGTCCCGCACGGCCGACGCGCTGCAGCCCGGAGGCGACCGAGGGTGGGGACTCGACCTGCACGACCAGGTCGACGGCGCCCATGTCGATGCCCAGCTCCAGGCTGGACGTGGCGACCACGGCGGGCAGCCGGCCCGCCTTCAGGTCCTCCTCGACCAGGGCTCGCTGCTCCTTCGAGACCGAGCCGTGGTGCGCCCGGGCGATCACCGGGGGCGCACCCTGGGCCGCGCCCGAGCCGCCCATCAGCTGGGCCGGGGAGTGGTGCTCGTCCAGCGTCTCGCCGGTCGCCCGCTCGTAGGCGATCTCGTTCAGCCTGTTGCACAGCCGCTCGGCGAGGCGCCGGGAGTTGGCGAACACGATCGTGGAGCGGTGGGACTGGACCAGGTCGGCGATCCGCTCCTCCACATGCGGCCAGATCGACGGCCGCTCGGCGCCCTCGCTCGCGACGGCCGCCGGAGCGCCGCTCAGCTCGCCCATGTCCTCGACCGGGACGACCACGGACAGGTCGAACTCCTTGCCGGACTCCGGCTGGACGATCTCCACCTTGCGACGCGGGGACAGATACCGGGCGATCTCGTCGACCGGGCGGACGGTCGCCGACAGGCCGATCCGGCGGGCCGGCCGCGGCAGGAGCTCGTCGAGCCGCTCCAGGGAGAGCGCGAGATGGGCACCGCGCTTGGTGCCCGCGACCGCGTGCACCTCGTCGAGGATCACCGTCTCCACGCCCGTCAGCGCGTCGCGCGTGGCCGAGGTCAGCATCAGGAACAGCGACTCGGGGGTGGTGATCAGGATGTCCGGCGGGCGGGTGGACAGGGCGCGCCGCTCGGCCGCCGGTGTGTCGCCGGAGCGGATGCCGACCCCGACCTCGGGCTCGGGCAGGCCCAGGCGCACGGACTCCTGCCGGATGCCGGTGAGCGGGCTGCGCAGATTCCGCTCGACGTCGACCGCGAGGGCCTTCAGCGGGGACACGTAGAGAACCCGGCAGCGCTTCTTCGGGTCGGCCGGGGGCGGGGCCGAGGCCAGCTGGTCCAGGGCGGCGAGGAACGCGGCCAGTGTCTTGCCCGAGCCGGTCGGGGCCACCACCAGCACGTCCGAACCCGCACCGATGGCCTGCCACGCGCCGGCCTGGGCCGCGGTGGGCGCGGAGAACGCCCCCGTGAACCAGCCGCGGGTCGCGGGGGAGAAGCCGTCGAGGGCTCGGTGTGCGGAGCTGACCATGCGTCCATCCTGCACCCGGCCACTGACAATCGCGCTGAGCTGGGCAAACGCAGTGCGGCGGGAGGGGAGGGGGCCGGTCGCGGGTGGTGGGGCGGAGAATGGGCGTATGGCGGGTCGAACGGGGCGGCGCGACGAACGGACCGGTACCGGGGCAGGCGGGGACCGGCCGGTGGAGCGTGCGCGGCACTGGCGGTACGACGACCTGCCGGGTGTGGACCTGCTGCGGGCCCGGTACATCCACAAGACCTTCGTCCGGCACACCCACGAGCACTTCGTCATCGCGGCCATAGCCGACGGCGTCGAGGTCTTCCACCACCACGGCTCCGACGTGTCCGCGGGCGCGGGAGCTCTCGCGCTGGTCAATCCGGACACCCCGCACACCGGCCGCGCCGGTGTCCCCGAGGGCTGGCGGTACGGCGCCGTCTATCCCTCGCCCGAGGTGGTCGCCGCGATCGCGGCCGAGACCACCACCATCCGGGGTGCGCCGGGCTTCGTCAGCCCCGTCCTCGACGACCCCTACACCGTCCGCCTGGTCCACCAGGTGCTCCGCGCCGCCGACGAGGGCAACGCGCTGGCCGCCGACACTCTGCTGCGGGTCGCCGTGACCCGGCTGCTGCGACGCAACGGCGGCCCGTTGCCCCAGCGGCCGGTCCGCACGGCCGGAGCCGGTATCGCGGCACGCGCGCGTGCCGTGCTGAACGAGCGGATGGCCGGGCCACCGACCCTGGAACGGCTGGCCACCGATCTCGGCACCAGCCCGTTCGCGCTGCTGCGGGCGTTCCGTGACGCCTACGGCATGCCGCCGCACGCATGGCTGACCGATGCCCGTGTGCGCCGCGCCCGACTCCTGCTGGATTCGGGAGCGGCCCCGGCCGAGGCGGCCGTCGCCGTCGGCTTCACCGACCAGCCCCACCTCAACCGGCACTTCACCCGGATCGTCGGCGTGCCTCCGGGGGCCTACCAGCGCGAGCGCAGGTACGCGGGCGAGCCGGGGACCGCGCGTGGGCGCAAGAACGTACAAGACCCTGGCTGAGGGTGGCCCGTACCGTCCGGGGCGTGGCACAGCAGACAGCACTCGCGGACATGAGCGCCGCCGACGCCGACAAGCCCGACCGGGCCGTCGTACGCGACGCCCTCGCAGTCGGTGTCGCCGTGGGCCTGTCCGGATTCGCCTTCGGGGTGACCTCGGCCGGCAGCGGGCTCGGACTGCTCCAGACCTGTGCGCTCAGCCTCCTGGTCTTCACCGGCGCCTCCCAGTTCGCCCTGGTCGGAGCGCTCGCCGCCGGAGGCAGTCCGTTCACGGCGGCCGCTGGCGCCTTCTTCCTCGGTGTCCGCAACGCCTTCTACGGGCTGCGGTTGTCGCACCTGCTCGCCCTCCCGCGCCCGGTACGGCCGTTCGCCGCCCAGTGGGTGATCGACGAGACCACGGCGGTCACCCTGGCACAGCCGACCCGGCGCGCCCGGCGGATCGGCTTCACCGTCACCGGGCTCGCGCTGTACGTGCTCTGGAACCTCACCACGCTGCTCGGCGCGCTAGGCGCCAAGGCCATCGGCGACACGCGCGCGTGGGGTCTGGACGCGGCCGGGCCCGCCGTGTTCCTCGCTCTGCTCGCGCCCATGCTGAAGACGGCCACCGAGCGCGCGGTCGCGGCCCTCGCGATCCTGCTGGGCCTCGGCCTGCTGCCCGTCCTGCCGGCCGGCGTCCCGGTTCTGGCCGCGGCCCTCGCGGCACCGATCGCCCTCGTCGCCGCGGGCCGCCGCGTGGGGCGGCGCGGCGGCGACGTGGGCGCCGCGGAGGGGGCGTACGGGGCGGACGGGACGACGGGGTCGGAGGAGGACCGGTGAACACCTGGATGGCGATCGGCTTGACCGCACTCGGCTGCTACGCCGTCAAGCTCGCCGGGCTGCTGGTGCCCGCGGGTGTCATGGAGCGGCCGTTCGTACGGCGCCTCGCCGCCCTGCTGCCCGTCGCCCTGCTCGCGGCGCTCACGGCTCAGCAGACGTTCGCCGACGGGCACGCGCTCGTGCTGGACGCACGGGTCGCCGGGCTCGGCGCGGCCGCCGTGGCGTTGCTGCTGTGCGCGCCGTTCCTGCTGGTCGTCGCGGCTGCCGTGGTGGTGACGGCGGGAGTACGGGCCTTGGGCGGGTGACGACGCGGGACCGACGCCGGAGGGGCGGCTCGGCTCACGCGAGCGGCTCCGCGCGCGAAGCGACCTGGTTCGGCCGGCGCGCAAGACGCGGTCAACCGCCCCAGGACGCCGGCTCAGCCCACGAAACGGCCGTACGACCGCAGCGTGCGCAGCGCCTCGATAGTGACCATGGCGCGTGCCTCCAGTGCGGGGGCCGGTGCCCACCGGCGCCATCGGATCCCCCAGCCGCCGTCGTCCTGCTGCTCGGCGGCCAGGTGATCAAGGGACCGTGCCATCTCGTCGTCCGTGAACCACGCGCGCGCAAGTGACTCCGGACTCCTGGCGAAGTCGTGCGGGAAGTGGTGCTCGCCGGGGGCGTAGCCGGATGCGACCGGATACGCGGCGAGCCGGTTCGGGTCGAGAGCCGCGAGCCGTTGCTCCCGCACCATGCGGCCGAGCCGGTCCGCGGCGGCCTCCGCGCGCGAGCGGTCGGGAACGGAGTCCAGGAACGCCACGGCGGCCTGCACCTCGTACGGGTGGGACTTGTCCAGTGACTCCACTGCCTGCCAGCAGAAGTCGGTGGCCCGGAACAGCCAGGCGTGCCACACCTCGTTGCGGTGCAGCAGCCCGACCACCGGCCCGGTGGCGAGCAGCTCGCTGGGGGGATCGTCGACGACCGGGACGAACGGCGCCGTCGGATACCCGCGCTGGCTGGGACGGACCGCCGGAAGGGCGCCGTCCGCTGTGGAGACCGAGGTCAGATAGCGGCACACGCGCTCGACCCGCTGCCCGCCGCAGCGCCCGACGGCGTCCAGGACGCGCAGCGCGTGCGCGGTGTGCAGAGGCTGGCTCACGGGGCCGCGCAGATCGGGCTCCAGGGCGTGCCCGTATCCGCCGTCCTCGTTGCGGTAGGCGTCCAGCGCGGCTTCCACCGCGTCCGGGGTGCCGTGCAGGAAGTGGTACGCGAAGAGGCGCTGCTCCAGCACGCGCGCGGTGAGCCACACGAACTGCTCGGCGCGGAAGAGCGGGGAGCGCGCCGGGGGCGGGGAAGGGAGTGGGGAAGCTCCGGTTTCGGACATGGGTCAGACCGTAGGACGGAAAGCGGTCTCGGCAAGCGCTCCGGGCCGGAGCCCACACCCGGGGGCGGGATACTGGAGTCATGCGGTTGACGGTCTTCTGGCAGCGGATGGCGGAACACTTCGGTTCGGGGTACGCCGACACCTTCGCGCGCGATCACGTCATGTCGGAGCTGGGCGAGCGCACGGTGAACCAGGCGCTGAACGCCGGCTGGGACGCGAAGGACGTGTGGCGCGTGGTCTGCACGGTCATGGACGTGCCCGGCGAGCGGCGCTGACCGCTGCCCGAAACGCCCCGATCATCCCTGGACACGGCCGGCCCCACGGCACCGATCGGTCACGAAGACCGCAGGTGGGCGCCGGTTGTCGGTGGTGTCGGGGAGACTTGGCGCGTGGCACCCACTGACGAGACCCACGAGCCGCTGCCCCGGCAGGCGGCACCGACCGGTACGACACCGCCCGACCGGCCGCCGGCCCCCGGCGCCGTCGCTCCGGTTGGTCGCATGCCGCGCTGGCTGCCGCGCGCCATGGTGCTCGCGCTCGCGTTGATCGCCGCGTTCCAGCTCGGCAGCTGGGCCTTCCACCAGCTGACCGGGCTGTTGATCAACATATTGATCGCGTTCTTCCTGGCGCTCGCGATAGAGCCGGCGGTGAGCCGGATGGCCGCCCGCGGCATGCGCCGGGGGCTCGCCACGTTCCTGGTCTTCCTCGGGCTGACGATCGCCGTCGCCGGGTTCGTCACCCTGCTCGGCTCCATGCTGGCCGGCCAGATCATCAAGATGGTCGAGGGTTTCCCGGACTACCTTGACTCACTCATCAACTGGATCAATGAGACCTTCCACACCGAGCTCCGGCGCGTGGACGTCCAGGAGGGCCTGCTCCACTCCGACTGGCTGCGCAAGTACGCGCAGAACAGCGCCGCCGGTGTCCTCGACGTCTCCGCGCAGGTGCTCGGCGGGCTGTTCCAGCTGCTGACGGTGGGGCTGTTCTCCTTCTACTTCGCGGCCGACGGCCCCCGGCTGCGCCGCGCCCTGTGCTCCGTCCTGCCGCCCGCACGCCAGGCGGAGGTGCTGCGTGCCTGGGAGATCGCCGTCGACAAGACGGGTGGCTATCTCTACTCGCGCGGCCTGATGGCGCTCATCTCCGGCATCGCCCACTACATCCTGCTCCAGGCCCTGGGCGTGCCGTACGCGCCCGTGCTCGGTGTCTGGGTGGGCCTGGTCTCCCAGTTCATCCCGACCATCGGCACCTACCTCGCGGGGGCGCTGCCGATGCTGATCGCGTTCACCGTCGAGCCCTGGTACGCGGTGTGGGTGCTGGTGTTCGTCGTGGTCTACCAGCAGTTCGAGAACTACATGCTCCAGCCCAAGCTGACGGCCAGGACGGTCGACATCCACCCGGCGGTCGCCTTCGGCTCCGTCATCGCGGGAACCGCCCTGCTGGGCGCCGTCGGTGCGCTGATCGCCATCCCGGCGGTGGCCACCCTGCAGGCCTTCCTCGGGGCGTATGTGAAGCGGTACGCCGTCACGGACGATCCCAGGGTGTACGGGCACCGCGGCCGGGGGCCGGGCGGTCCCGGGATGCTGGCCCGCATACGCCGGCTGCGCCCCGGGCAGCCGGAGGCGGAGGAGTCGTAGGGCCGGTGAGCCTCGGAGGCCGGCGCCGCCCCGGTCCCGTCGTCAGTACGTCAGCACCGCCCACACTGCCGCTGCGGCGACCGCAGCCGCGTAACAGCCGACCGCCGTGGCCACGATCCGCCGCCGTGTCCGTTCGCTCCAGGGCGAGCGGGACAGCAGCCGGGCCAGCGCGGGCAGGACGAGTACGGCATGCAGGCTCACGCCGTGCAGGGGCTTGAACGGGGCCGTCGAGTGGTAGGCGGCCTCCTGGTGGCCGGTCCTGGTCAGCACGACCCCGCGCGCGATCATCGCCGCCCCGGAGGCCAGCGCCAGCAGTAGGATCGCGAACCCGGAGCGGATCGCGAGCGGCATGCCGGCGGGGCCTGCCGGCCGGTCCCGGAAGGACGCGACGGCGAAGACCGTGAGCAGGACGACGAGGACGCCACCGCCCACCGCGAGCGTCATGGACACGGCGGTGTCGAACCGGGTCTCCATGTTCAGGTGCGAGGGCACGCGGCGCCATGCCTGGAGGGTGATCCCGCCGACCTCCACCACGCAGTCGGCGGCGAAGACGAGCAGCAGGGCCGAGCGCAGCCGCGGGCCGACGTGCAGGTACGACGTGACCCAGGTGATCGCCATCAACGTCAGCCCGAAGGAAAGCCCGAACGTGACGGGCTTGCGCCAGGACACCGGACCGTCCCACGGGCCGCCGTCGACCGCGAACACCAGCAGATGTGCGAGACCGGACAGGACGAGGAGCAGCCCCGTCGCATGGCAGAGGCGGTCGGCGACGCGGGGATTCTTCATGCGCCAAGGCTCCCGGGAGGGGCCGGCGCGGTCGTCGTCCGGTCGAAGGCACCCGCCGTACGCCACCGGGAGCAGCGGCGTCCGCGCGCTTGACACAAAAATCGAACATCCATTCTTATTGAGGCTCAGGCGAGGCTTTCGGTAGTGGATTTCGTCCCGTTTTGCGGGAGGAAGTCCCTCGGTTATCCACAGGCTGGGCCTGCGTCGGGGCGCATTGTCAGTGGCAGGGGTTAGCGTCTTTGACGTGAAGCGATCGACTCAAGCAAACCGGGTGGAACCCATGGCAGGAACCGACCGCGAGAAGGCGCTCGACGCCGCGCTCGCACAGATTGAACGGCAATTCGGCAAGGGCGCGGTCATGCGCATGGGCGAGCGGTCGAAGGAGCCCATCGAGGTCATCCCGACCGGGTCGACCGCACTCGACGTCGCCCTCGGCGTCGGCGGCCTGCCGCGCGGCCGTGTCGTGGAGATCTACGGACCGGAGTCCTCCGGTAAGACGACCCTGACCCTGCACGCGGTGGCGAACGCGCAGAAGGCCGGCGGCCAGGTCGCCTTCGTGGACGCCGAACACGCTCTCGACCCCGAGTACGCGCGCAAGCTCGGCGTCGACATCGACAACCTGATCCTCTCCCAGCCGGACAACGGCGAGCAGGCCCTGGAGATCGTGGACATGCTCGTCCGCTCCGGCGCGCTCGACCTCATCGTCATCGACTCCGTCGCCGCGCTCGTCCCGCGAGCGGAGATCGAGGGCGAGATGGGCGACTCGCACGTGGGTCTGCAGGCCCGCCTGATGAGCCAGGCCCTCCGGAAGATCACCAGCGCGCTCAACCAGTCCAAGACCACCGCGATCTTCATCAACCAGCTCCGCGAGAAGATCGGCGTGATGTTCGGCTCCCCGGAGACCACGACGGGTGGCCGGGCGCTGAAGTTCTACGCCTCCGTGCGCATCGACATCCGCCGCATCGAGACCCTGAAGGACGGCACGGAGGCGGTCGGCAACCGCACCCGCTGCAAGGTCGTCAAGAACAAGGTCGCCCCGCCCTTCAAGCAGGCCGAGTTCGACATCCTCTACGGTCAGGGCATCAGCCGCGAGGGCGGCCTGATCGACATGGGCGTGGAGCACGGCTTCGTCCGCAAGGCCGGCGCCTGGTACACGTACGAGGGCGACCAGCTCGGCCAGGGCAAGGAGAACGCCCGCAACTTCCTCAAGGACAACCCCGACCTGGCCAACGAGATCGAGAAGAAGATCAAGGAGAAGCTGGGCGTCGGTGTCCGGCCCGAGGAGCCCGTCGCCGAGCCGGGCGCGGACGCGGCGGTCACCACCACCGCTGCCGCCGACGACGCCAAGACGACGCCCGCCCCGGCAGCCGCCAAGGCCACCAAGCCCAAGGCCGCCGCAGCAAAGAGCTGACCCGTGACACGACGAACCGACTGGGCCGAGTACGAGTACGTCACCCCCGGCGCCCCACGGGGGAGGGGCACCGGGGGCCACCCGGACTCCGCCCCGGGCGGTGACGACGGATACCGGGACGATCGTTACGAAGGTGAGGACGGGCGCGACGAGTACCGCGGAGCCGGGGGACACGGCGATGACGGCCACGCCCACCCGGGCGACCCGGGCGGCGAGCCCTTCGGGGGTGGCTCGCCCGGCCGCGGCTCCGGCCCGCGCGGCGGCCGCGGGCGTGGCCGGCGACGTCGCGGCTTCGGGGACGCGCCCGGTGAGGACGAAGACGCCCCTTCCTCGTCGAGGGCCGAGCGGGGGGAGTCTTCAGGGGACCCGGCTGAGCGGGCACGGGCGATCTGCCTGCGCCTGCTCACCGGGACCCCGCGCACCCGCAAGCAGCTCGCGGACGCCCTGCGCAAGCGGGAGATCCCCGAGGACGTGACCGAGGAGGTGCTGTCGCGGTTCGAGGAGGTCGGGCTGATCGACGACAGCGCGTTCGCGGACGCCTGGGTGGAGTCCCGGCACCATGGCCGGGGGCTGGCGCGCCGGGCGCTCGCCCAGGAACTGCGCACCAAGGGGGTCGACTCGGCGCTGATCGACGAGGCCGTCTCCCAGCTCGACTCCGAGCAGGAGGAGACGACGGCCCGTGAGCTGGTGACCCGCAAACTGCGCGCCACCCGAGGCCTCGACCGTGACAAGCGGCTCCGCCGCCTCGCCGGCATGCTCGCCCGCAAGGGCTACCCCGAGGGCATGGCTCTCCGCGTCGTCCGCCAGGCCCTGGAGGAAGAGGGCGAGGACACGGAGTTCCTCGGAGAAGGGGACTGCTGAGCCGGCGGGGCGGGCCGGAGCGGGCGGTCTCCGGATCGCGGGTGTCTTCAGACTCCTGAAGGTCCTCCGGGGGTTAACCCCCGCCGAAGACGCCGGGCCACCGCAATGCTCTGCCTGGCACGCACGGCCGAAGCTGTACGCACGCTCCGGACCACGGCACACGACCTTGTCGGGGCCGGCCGCGTACGACCCAGGCCGACGTGTACAACAGAAGAGAGTCCGCCCGATGATGCTGCGATACGCCCTCCGGACAGTCCGCGCCCGAAAGACAGGATTTCTCGGTGCTTTCCTCGCGCTGATGTGCGCGGCCGCTCTGATCACCGCCTGCGGGACCCTCCTCGACACCGGCCTGCGCGGCAGCATCCGCACCGAGCGCTACGCCGCCGCTCCCGTCGTGGTCTCCGGCGACCAGTACGTCCACCAGACCACCGTCAAGCACAAAAAGGGCAAGACCAAGGTCAAGCACAAGGCGAAGCCCCTCGCCGAGCGCGCCTGGCTCCCGGAGGGGCTGCGCACCAGACTCTCCCATGTTCCCGGCGTGGCCCAGGTGGTGCCGGAACTCACCTTCCTCGCCCAGCCGTTGACCCCGGCAGGCACCGGCGGCCGTACCGCTTACGGGCACGCCTGGGAGTCCGCCGCGCTGACGCCGTACCGGCTGACCGCCGGCAGCGCGCCCAGGTCCGACGACGACCTGGTCATCGACAGCGGCCTAGCGGCACGGTCCGGGCTGCGGCCGGGGGACCGGCTCACCGTGCAGTCCACGCGGGCCCCGCGTGATTACCACATCACCGGTATCGCCACGCCGGCCACTGTCGTACGCC
Source organism: Streptomyces sp. NPDC037288 (assembly GCF_055603265.1). Classification (NCBI taxonomy): domain Bacteria; kingdom Bacillati; phylum Actinomycetota; class Actinomycetes; order Kitasatosporales; family Streptomycetaceae; genus Streptomyces; species Streptomyces sp. NPDC037288. The sequence continues at coordinate 166,143 of NZ_JBVJVY010000012.1, read as the reverse complement.
ACCAGACGTCCCTGTTCTTCTCCGCCGCCGAGGCCCGCCGGCTGGCCGCGCACCCGGGGCAGGTCAGCGCGTTCGGCGTGCTGCCGGCCAAGGGGACGGACCCCGAGCGGGTGCGGAACGCCGTGACGCAGGCTCTGCACGGCACCACCGCCCAGGTCAGCGCCGGCGCCGCCCGTGGACCCGTCGAGTTCCTGGACGCGGCCGCCGCCCGCACCCGGCTGGTCAGCATGGGCGGTGCCATGGGCGGTACCTCGCTGCTGGTGGCGGTACTCGTGGTCGTCGGCACCTTCGCGCTCACCGTGCAGCAGCGCCACCGCGAACTCGCCCTGCTCCGCGCCATCGCCGCCACATCCGGACAGATCCGCACGCTGCTCGGCCGGGAGGCGCTGATCGTCGGCGCGGCGGCGGGCACCGTGGGCGCGCTGCTCGGGCTGCCGCTGGGGAGCTGGCTGCACTCCAGGTTCGTCGCCCTGGGCGCCGTACCCGACACGCTCGAGCACACCGTCAGTGTCTTCCCGCCGCTCGCCGCCCTCGCCGCCACCCTGCTCGGCGCCTGGGCCGCGGCCCGGATCGCCTCCCGCAGGATCGCCCGGATCCGCCCGACCGAGGCTCTGGCCGAGGCCAGGACCGAGCGGACCCGTCCCGCCTGGGGGCGGATCGCCGCCGGACTGCTGCTGCTCGCCGGTGGAGTCGTCCTCGTCGTCGTCCTCACCTCCCTGCGCACCGAGCCCGCCTCGACTCCCGTGACCTTCCTCGCCGTCGTCGTCCTGTCCACCTCCGTCGCCCTGCTCGGTCCCCTGCTGGTCAGGGCAGCCGCACTGCTGCTCGCCGGTCCGCTCCGGCTCACCGGCCACGGCGGCCGCCTCGCCACCGCCAACCTGCGCGGCAACGCCGTCCGTATGGCCTCCGTCGTCACCCCCCTCACCCTGCTCATCGGCATGACCTGCACCGTGCTGTTCGTCCAGTCAACGCTCGGCGACGCCGCCCGCAGCCAGGTCCGGGACGGCGTCCGAGCCGACTGGGTCGTCGCCGCGCAGGGACCGGGCGTCCCCGCTGAGGCCGCACAACGGCTGCGCGCAGGGCACGACACCGTCACCGAGGTCGTCCGTACGACCGTCCGCGTCGGCCTCGACAAGTACCCCGCGCAGGGCGTCACCCCGGCGGGCCTGGCCCGCACCTGGGACCCGCAGGTCACCGCCGGTTCCCTCGAACGGCTCGGCTCCGGCACGGTCGCCGTCAGCCAACTCGCCGCGGACCAGCACCACGTGAAGCCCGGCAGCACCCTGAAACTCACCCTCGGCGACGGCACGCCCGCCACGCTCACCGTCGCCGCCGTCTATGCCCGCGGTCTCGGCTTCGGTGACCTCACCTTCTCCCACGACCTCGTCGCCCGCCATGTCGACAACCCGCTCGCCTCCTCCGTACTGGTCAGCACGACCCGTACACAGACACAACTCGCGACTACTCTGCGTGAGTTCCCGGGGCTGCGGATTCTTTCGCCGGCCGATGCCGACGCCCTGCAGGCCGACCGGCAGCAGACGAACGCGGAGGTCAACTACCTCGCCATGGGGCTCGTGCTGGCCTTCACCGCCATCGCCGTCGTCAACACCCTCGCCATGTCCGTGGCGGAGCGAGTCCGGGAGTTCGCGCTGCTCCGCCTCGCCGGTGCGACCCGCCGTCAGGTGCTGCGCATGCTGCGCACCGAGGTACTGTCCGTCCTGTTCCTCGCCAGCTCGCTCGGCAGCGGGATCGCCCTCGCCGTGCTCACCGCGTTCAGTGTCGGGATGACGGGCCGGGCCGCGCCGACGGTCGCGCCCCTGCTCTACGTCGCCGTCGTCGGGATCGCCGGCCTCCTCGCGCTCGTGGCGAGCGCGCTTCCCGGGCGGTCGGCGCTCCGGGTGCGCGCGGTGACCGTGGCCACGGCGAAGGAGTAGGAGCCGGGCCCCCGGAGTCGGATCAGGGTTTCGCCGGCTCCACCGGGAGTCCCTCCGCCCGCCACGCCTGGAAGCCGCCCACCAGGTCCGTCGCCCGGTGCAGGCCCAGTTGGTGGAGGGAGGCGGCGGCGAAGCTGGAGGCGTAGCCCTCGTTGCAGATCACCACGGCGCGCAGGTCATGGCCGGTGGCCTCGGGGACGCGGTGGCTGCCCTGCGGATCGAGGCGCCACTCCAGCTCGTTGCGCTCGATGACGAGGGCCCCGGGGATCAGCCCGTCCCGCTCGCGCAGGGCCGCGTACCGGATGTCGACCAGCAGCGCCTCGCCCGTCCGCGCCGCCTCGTGCGCCTCACGTGCCTCGATGCGCCGGTAGCCCGCGCGCACCCGCTCCAGCAACTCGTCGACGCCGACGGGCGGTTGGCCGATCGTGCCGCTCACTGCCAGTCCTCCGGGCGTTCGACCTGCTCCAGGCGCAGCACCTGGCCGGTGCGACTGTAGCGGCGGATGCGCGGCAGCGGCGGGTAGTAGGCGTGGACGGAGATCGCGTGTCGGTCGCGGGACTCGTTGAGGACCTCGTGGACATGGTGACGGCCGAAGGCGCGGCCCTGGCCGGCCGGCAGCCGGCGCTTGCGGTCCACGTCCTCGGCGAGTTCCAGGGTCTTCCAGCCGTCGGTCGGCAGCCGGGCGGCGAGCGAGTTCTCCGTGAGCTCGCCGGATGCCGCGAGGAACGCGCCGACCGACTCGGCGTGGTCGTGCCAGCCGGTGCCGGTGCCGGGCGGCCAGCCGATCAGCCAGGCCTCGCTGCCGCCCGGACCCTGCAGCCGCACCCAGGTGCGGCCCTCGGGGTCGAGCGGAAGGGAGGCGATCAGCTCGGTGTCGGCGGCCGTACGCCGCACGAAGTCGAGGAGGTCCGTCTGCGTGGGCGCCGGGCCGACGGGAGGCGAGACGGAAGGAGAGGGGACAGACACGTGCACACCGTCCTGAAGAGGGTTCGCGGAACGGGCGCGCAACGGCGCCCGGAAAAAGGGGAGGCGAATTCAGCAGGACGGGCGACACACGCAGCCCGCATAGCGGACGAGGTCCATATGGACCCTCCGCCACAGGCGCACGCAGGTGTCGGTCATGGTCCGGAGTACAGCATGTCGGTGCACTTCGGTCAACTCACTGTCACCATGTGGACCGAGGGTGACGGGGCGCACGGTCAGCGCACGCCGGAGCCGGCCTCCGCCTCCTCCTTCTCGTTCTCCCTCGCCCTCTCCTTCACTGCGCCGCCCAGCGTCGCCTCCGCCGCCGCGTACAGGTCGGCCGGGCGGACCCCGCTCAGCGCGGTGACCAGGTGGCCGTCGGGGCGCACGAGCAGCACGCTGTGCGCCGGCGCACCCGGGTAGCTCTCGGCGACCAGCAGTTCGGCGGGGTGCGGCAGTGCGGTCACGGCGGCGGCGAGCCGGGGCATCACCCCGGCGGAGACCCAGTGCTTGCGGTCCCACACACCGGTGCCCGGCGCGATCAGGACGACGAGCAGGGCGCCGCGACCGAGCCGGTCGCGCAGCTGTACGAAGGAACCGTCCTCCGCGGTGACCCGTACGTCGGTGACCTGCCCGCCGGGCGGGGTGTCGACCGGGATCTCGGCCTCCAGGTGCCGGGGCGCCAGCGGGGAGTCGGCGTACGCCCCCGGCGCCCCGAGCGGCCCGCGCCCCAGGTGACCGTCCGTGAGCAGCACGTCGTGGCCCCGGGCCGTGCCCGGGACGATCTGACGCAGCCCGCCGGCGCCGCGCAGCACCGGCAGCACCTGGTCGGCTGCCCGCAGCCGGGCGGCGACCAGCGCGCGCCGCTCGGCCTGGTAGCTGTCCAGCAGCGCCTCGTGCGGGCCGCGGTGCCAGGCCACGCCCAGCTTCCAGGCGAGGTTGTCGACGTCCCGGAGGCCTTCGTCGAGCCCCTGGGTGCCGAGTGCGCCGAGCAGGTGGGCCGCGTCCCCGGCGACCAGGACCCGGCCGACGCGCCATCGGCGGGCCAGCCGGTGGTGCACCGTGTGGACACCGGTGTCGAGCAGCTCGTACGCCGGTGCGGGGCCGTCCGTCCAGGCCGCGAGGGTCTCGCGGATCCGGGCCACCAGGATCTCGGGCGTGACCAGGTCCTTGCCCGGCGGCAGCAGCCAGTCCAGGCGCCACACGCCGTCCGGGAGGGGGCGGGCGGTCACCTCTCCGGCCGAGGGCCCGGACTGCCGCCACGGCGGCATCCGATGGAGCAACGCCCGGCCCTCCCACGGCAGTTCCACGCGCAGCGCGGCGACCGCGTGCCGTTCCACCGCCGTACGGCCCGGGAAGCGGATGTCCTGGAGTTTGCGCACGGTGGAGCGGGGCCCGTCGCAGCCGACCAGATAGCTGCCGCGCCACCAGGTCGCCTTTGGCCCACGGGTGTGCGCGGTGACGCCGGAACGCTCCTGCTCGATCGCGTCCAGGCGGCTGTCCACGGCCGTCTTGACCAGCGGCTCGTCGGCGACGGCCGCGCGCAGGGCGCCCATGATCACATGCTGGGCGATGTGCAGCGGGGCGGCGAGGTCGGCCTCGCCGAAGGTGATCTCGCTCATCACCTGCTTGCGCCGCAGGGACCGCCATCCGGCCCAGCGCACGCCGTGTTCCCCGAGCGTCACCCCGGTCAACCGTTCCAGCAGGGCGGCCGTGTCCTCGCGCAGGACAGCCGTGCGCGCCGGGCGGGGTTCGTCCTTGCCGGGGCCCTCGTCCAGGACGACCGACGGCACCTCCTGGCGGGCCAGCGCCAGGGCGAGCGTGAGCCCGACGGGCCCCGCTCCGACGATGATCACCGGGTCCATGAAGCGGTGCCCCCTGCCCGTGACGATGCCCTGACAGGGACAAGTGAACAGGAAGGTGGAGCGGGGTGCACGATCACAGAACGTATGCAACCCATTGGCGGAGTTTGCGTCAAGCGACGGAGGGCAGTGGCGATCAAGCCGCTGCCCCCAGGGGTCTCATGTCACCTGAATGAGCGTCAGTTCCCGTGCCCGCCGCCGTGGTGACCGCCGCCGACGAAGGGGCCGCTGAGGTCCAGGCCGCCGCCGGCACCTCCGGCTCCGGTCGCCGCCGTACCCGCGATGTCCGCCACGTCCTGGAACCCCAGCACCGCGCCGGTCGACTTCTTGCGCCTCCGCAGCCGGCTCTCCAGCCAGCTCGCGAACGAGGTCAGCGAGAAGTTGATGATCACGTAGATCACGCCCACGGCGGTGAGGGAGGCGATGATGTTGCCGTAGTAGCCGGCCATCGTGTTGGCCGAGGCCAGCAGTTCGGGGAAGGTGAGCACCGCGCCGCCGAGGGCCGTGTCCTTCACGATGACCACCAGCTGGCTGACGATCGCCGGGAGCATCGCGGTGACCGACTGCGGCAGCAGGATGAGCCGCATGACCTGACCCTTGCGCAGGCCGATCGCCATGGCCGCCTCGGACTGACCCTTCGGCAGGGTGAGGATGCCCGCGCGGACGATCTCCGCGAGCACCGACGCGTTGTACAGCACCAGACCGGTCACGACCGCGTAGAACGGACGGTCGTCCGAACTGACGTCGGTGTACTGGGCGAAGAGGGCGAGCCCGAAGATCATCAGGACCAGGACGGGGATCGCACGGAAGAACTCGACCACGATGGCGGCCGGCACACGCACCCACACATGGTCCGAGAGCCGGGCGATACCGAGGACGGCACCCAGCGGAAGCGCGATGACCATCGCCAGCGCCGCCGCCTTCAGGGTGTTCTCCAGACCGGGCCAGATGTACGTCGAGTAGGCCTCGGTGCCGCTGAAGAAGGGCTTCCACAGCGCCCAGTTCAGTTGTCCCTTGTCGTCGAGGGCCTTGTACACCCACCACACGACGGCCGCGAGGACGACCAGGAAGAGGGCCGTGTACCCGACGTTGCGCCGCTTGGCGCGCGGACCCTGGGCGTCGTACAGGACCGAACTCATCGCTTCACCGCCACCTTCTTGCCGACCCAGCCGAGGATCAGACCGGTCGGCAGCGTCAGGCAGACGAACCCGAAGGCGATGACCGCGGAGATCGCCAGCAGCTCTGCCTCGTTCTCGATCATCTTCTTCATCAGGAAGGCCGCCTCCGCCACACCGATCGCGGCGGCCACCGTCGTGTTCTTCGTCAAGGCGATCAGCACGTTGGTCAGCGGGCCGACGGCCGCGCGGAAGGCCTGCGGCAGCACGACCAGGAACAGCACCTGGGTGAAGCTCAGACCGATGGCGCGGGCGGCCTCCGCCTGGCCGACCGGCACCGTGTTGATGCCGGCCCGGATCGCTTCGCACACGAAGGTCGCGGTGTAGACGATCAGACCGAGCACGGCCAGCCGGAAGCCCTGGACCTGGAAGTCTTGCGCGCCGAGGGTGATCCCCAGCGTCTGGCTGAGGCCCAGCGAGGAGAACAGGATGATCACCGTGAGCGGGATGTTCCGCACGATGTTCACGTAGGTGGTGGCGAAACCGCGCATCAGCGGTACCGGGCCCACCCGCATGGCGGCCAGCAGAGTGCCCCAGACCAGGGACCCAGCGGCCGACAGCAGCGTCAGCTGCACCGTCGTCCAGAAGGCTCCCAGCACGTCGTACTTGTCAAGAAAGTCGAACACGATCTCCCGCGCTTCCGCGTGTAAGGATGCCCCGGTGCGCCGCCGTCAGGAGCGGCGCACCGGGCGGGGGTTGCCTCAGCTCTTGATGTCGCCGATCTTCGGGGCGGGCTCGTTCTTGTAGTTGGCCGGGCCGAAGTTCTTCTCCACGGCCGTCTTCCAGGAACCGTCGGAGACCATCTCCTCAAGGGCCTTGTTGATCTTGGCCTTGAGGTCGCTGCCCTTCTTGACGCCGATGCCGTAGTTCTCGTTGGTCATCTTGAAGCCGCCGAGCTTGAACTTGCCCTTGAACTGGGCCTGGGCGGCGTAACCGGCGAGGATCGAGTCGTCCGTGGTGAGGGCTTCGATGGCGCCGCTCTGCAGGCCCGAGAGGCAGGCCGAGTACGTCGGGTACGTCTGGAGGTTGGGCTTGAGACCCAGCTTGGTCTTGAGGTTCTGGGCCGAGGTGGAGCCGGCCACCGAACACAGGTTCTTGCCGTTCAGGTCCTTGGGGGACTTGATCTTGTCGTCGTCCGCGCGCAGCAGCACGTCCTGGTGGGCCAGCAGGTACGGCCCCGCGAAGTCGACCTTCTGCTGACGCTCCGGGGTGATCGAGTACGTGGCGGCGATGAAGTCGACGTCACCGCGCTGCAGCATGGTCTCGCGGTCGGCGCTCTTCGACTCCTTCCACTCGATCTGGTCGGCGCTGTAACCGAGCTTCTTGGCGACATAGGTGGCCACGTCGACGTCGAAGCCCGCGTAGCCCTGCGGGGTCTTCTGGCCGAGGCCCGGCTGGTCGAACTTGATGCCGATGGCGATCTTCTTGCCGCCACCGGAGGAGCCGTTGTCGTCCTTCTTGCCGCCACCGCACGCGGTGGCGCCCACCGTGAGGGCGAGTACGGCGGCCGAGGCGGCGGTGACCTTGCGGAGCTTCATGCTGAACATCCTTCGAATGGTGCGGAACGAGGTCCGTTGGAAAGGCGACCCAGGGCGTCCGGGTGGCGCGCCGTCAGTGGTGCAGGATCTTGGACAGGAAGTCCTTGGCCCGGTCGCTGCGCGGGTTGCTGAAGAACTGGTCGGGCGCAGCCTGTTCGATGATCCGGCCGTCGGCCATGAAGACCACACGGTTCGCAGCCGATCGTGCGAAGCCCATCTCGTGGGTGACGACGACCATCGTCATGCCCTCGCGGGCGAGCTGCTGCATGACCTCGAGGACCTCGTTGATCATCTCGGGGTCGAGGGCGGAGGTCGGCTCGTCGAAGAGCATGACCTTCGGGCCCATCGCCAGCGCCCGTGCGATCGCCACGCGCTGCTGCTGGCCGCCGGACAGCTGGGCGGGGTACTTGTCGGCCTGGGTGCCCACGCCGACCCGGTCGAGCAGGGCCCGGGCCTTCTCCTCGGCCTGCTTCTTGTCCGTCTTGCGGACCTTGAGCTGCCCCAGCATCACGTTCTCGAGCACGGTCTTGTGCGCGAAGAGGTTGAAGGACTGGAAGACCATCCCGACGTCCGCGCGGAGCCGGGCCAGCTCCTTGCCCTCCTGGGGCAGGGGCTTGCCGTCGATCGTGATGGTGCCCGAGTCGATCGTCTCCAGGCGGTTGATGGTGCGGCACAGAGTCGACTTTCCGGACCCGGAGGGCCCGATGACCACAACGACCTCGCCGCGGGCGATCGTCAGGTCGATGTCCTGGAGTACGTGCAACGCGCCGAAGTGCTTGTTGACGCTCTTCAGGACGACCAGTTCGTCGGACGTGACCACAGTGTCTTCCTTGGTCACCGATACTTTGGTCATCGCTCTCGGGCTCCGTCCTCCTCGGTTTCGGAGGACAGTAGTGAGGCGCTGTGACCTGCGTCATCACATCTGAGGGAGATCTGAGCATCACGATCCGATAGCAAACGGACACGTGTCGTAGCACTTGCCCTTCCTGCGCGTATCGGCCGGATAACGGAACCGGCGGGCAACCGGAACGCTCTTGACGCCGTCCTAGTCCATCGGCGTCACTGCCATGGTGCACGCGCGCGTGAGCCGCACATCGCGCGCGAACGCCAGACCGTACGACCGCTGAACCGGAGGGGGCCGGAATGAGACTGCTGCTCGTCGAGGACGACAACCATGTCGCCGCGGCCCTGTCCGCCGTGCTCGCGCGACACGGCTTCGACGTCACCCACGCGCGCAGCGGCGAGGAGGCCCTCCAGGCGCTCGTGCCCGAGGGTGCCGGCTTCGGCGTGGTCCTGCTCGACCTGGGCCTGCCCGACCAGGACGGCTACGAGGTCTGCGGCAAGATCCGCAAACGCACCAGCACCCCGGTGATCATGGTCACCGCGCGTTCCGACGTCCGCTCCCGCATCCACGGGCTCAACCTGGGCGCCGACGACTACGTGGTGAAGCCGTACGACACCGGCGAACTGCTCGCCCGTATCCACGCCGTCAGCCGGCGCACCGTCCAGGAGGAGCCGGGGACCGGCAGCGAGAGCGCCCTGCACCTCGGTCCCGTGCACATCGAACTGCCCACCCGGCAGGTCACCGTGGGCGGTTCGCTGATCCAACTGACCCGCAAGGAGTTCGACCTGCTCGCCCTGCTCGCGCAGCGCCCCGGCGTGGTCTTCCGGCGGGAGCAGATCATCAGCGAGGTCTGGCGCACCAGTTGGGAGGGCACCGGCCGCACCCTGGAGGTGCACGTCGCCTCCCTGCGCGCCAAACTGCGCATGCCCGCGCTGATCGAGACCGTACGCGGCGTCGGCTACCGGCTCGTCGCCCCGGCCGCCTAGCGGGGACGGGTGCGCGCACGTCTGCTGCCGCTGCTCATCGTCCTGATGGCGGCCGTCCTCCTCGCCCTCGGGCTTCCGCTCGCCCTCAGCCTGGCCGCCGCCCAGCAGCAGAAGGTCGTCGTCGACCGCATCGACGACACGGCACGTTTCGCGGCGCTCGCCCAGTTCGTCACCGCCGGCCCCAGCGGATCACGCCGCACCGGCACCGACGAACGCCTGGAGGCCCTGCGCAGCGAACTGGACAGCTACTACGGCGTCTACGGCATCCGTGCCGGCGTCTTCTACCGCAACGGCTCGGCGATGGCCAACGCCCCCGGCGACTGGTTCGTACCGCGGAGAGGGGAGATGCGGGAGGCCTTCGACGAGGCGCTGCTCAGCCGGCGCAGCCACGACCCCAAACAGGTGTGGCCCTGGCAGCGCAGCCGGCTGGTCGTCGCCTCGCCGGTGATCCGGGACGGGGACGTCGTGGCGGTCGTGGTCACCGACTCGCCCACCGGGCAGATGCGTTCGCGGATCCTGCGGGGCTGGCTGCTCATAGGCGCCGGCGAGAGCGCGGCGATGCTGCTCGCCGTCGGCGCGGCGCTGCGGCTGACCGGCTGGGTGCTTAAGCCGGTGCGGGTTCTGGACGCCACCACCCACGACATCGCCACCGGGCGGCTGAAGTCCCGGGTCGCGGTCGCCGGCGGTCCGCCGGAACTCAGGCGGCTGGCCCGTTCGTTCAACGAGATGGCGGACAACGTCGAGGACGTGCTGGAACAGCAGCGCGCCTTCGTCGCGGACGCCTCGCACCAGTTGCGCAACCCGCTCTCGGCGCTGCTGCTGCGTATCGAACTGCTCGCCCTCGAACTCCCCGAGGGCAACGAGGAGATCGCCTCGGTCCGCACCGAGGGCAAGCGGCTCGCGCAGGTCCTGGACGACCTGCTCGACCTGGCGCTGGCCGAGCACGCCGACGCGGATCTGACGCTGACCGACGTCGGGGCGCTCACCGAGGAGCGGCTCGCCGCCTGGTCGCCGGTCGCCGAAGCCAAGGGCGTCCGGCTGACCGGGGACTGCCCGCCCACGACCGCCTGGGCGGACCTGATCACCCTGTCCAGCGCCCTGGACGCGGTGATCGACAACGCCGTGAAGTTCACCCCCGAGGGCGGCACGGTGGAGGTCACCGTCACCGCCGACGGCGACACCTCCACGGTCGTCGTCACCGACACGGGGCCCGGCCTCACCGACGAGGAACTCGCACGCGTGGGCGACCGGTTCTGGCGCAGCGGTCGCCACCAGAACATCAAGGGCTCGGGTCTGGGCCTGTCCATCACCCGAGCCCTGCTGGCGGCGGGCGGCGGCTCGATCGAGTACGCCCACCACGAGCCACGGGGTCTGCGGGTGGCGGTGTCGGTGCCTCGGCAGCAGGACTCCTGAGGAGGGAGCCGGGCCGGGGGCCGGCGTCCCTGGCCCCCGTGCCGACGCCCGCTCGTGCCGACGACCGCTCCCTGTCCCCGGGGCCCGCTGGTCCCAGGCCTCGCTTCGGGCTCCTAGGGCTTCATCGAGCGGTAGTAGCGTCGGGCGCCCTCCTGCAGGGGCAGGGGGTCGGTGTAGATGGCGGTGCGCAGGTCGACCAGTTGGGCGGAGTGGACGTGGGCGCCGATGCCGTCGCGGCTCTTGATGACGGTGCGGGTCACCCACTCGGTCAACCGGGGGTCGACGTCCGTGCGGGTCATCAGGAGGTTGGACACGGAGATCGTCGGGATCTCACTGCCCTGTTGCACGGTCGGGTAGGCCGACTCGGGGATGTTGGTGGCCCGGTAGTAGCGCGCCGCCTGGCCCTCGTCGTGCAGCTTGGTGACGAGGTCACCCTCGATCGGCACGAACTTGAAGGCGGACTCCTTCGCCAGCGTGACCAGCCCCTTGGTGGGCAGACCACCCGACCAGAAGAAGGCGTCGATCTTGTGCTGTGCCAGCCGGTCGGGCCCGGTGCCGATGCCGTCCGCGGCCGGGATGATGTCCTTGCGCGGATCGATGCCCGCGGCCTTCAGCACCCGCTCGGCGATCAGCCGCACCCCCGAGTCGGGCAGCCCGGTCGCCACCCGCTTGTGGCGCAGGTCCGCGATGTTCCTGATGTCCGAGTCGCTGCGCACGACGAGATGGACGTAGTCGTCGTAGAGACGGGCCACCCCGCGCAGTTGCCCGGCACCACGCCTGTGCCCCAGTTGGTACGCCTCCACCGCGTCGGCCGCCGCGATGGTGAAGTCGGCCTCGCCGGTGGCCACCCGCTGCACGTTCTCCTGCGAACCGGCGCTGTTGAGCAGCTTCACCTTCAGGTCGGGCATGTCCTTGGCGAACTCGGCGCGCAGCCGCTCGCCGTACTCCTGGTAGACCCCCCGGGGGGTGCCCGTGCTGAAGACGATCGTCCCGCTCGGCGGCTTCTCGCCCAGCGGCAGCAGCCACCACAGCAGCAGCCCGAGCACCACGGCACCGGCGACCGCGGCCGGCAGCGCCCGGTGCCGGCTGATTCGGGGGAACACCTTGGACATGCGGCGATCCTGCCAGGCCGGGAGCGCCCCTGACCAGGGCCGAGGTCACTCCGGACCCGGAGGCGGACCGCGGGGTTCTGTCAGTGGCGGCCGTTACAGTCGTCGCATGAGCACTTCTCCCGCCGACCTCGTCCGCGAGTTCCACCGCGCCTTCGGTCTCGCCGCCCGCAGTACGCCGACGGAGGTGGACCCCAAACTGGCCGCGCACCGTGGGGAACTGCTCGCCGAGGAGGCCGCGGAGGTCGCCGAGGTGGCGGTCGACGGCCCGCTGGACAAGCTCGCACACGAACTGGCGGACGTGGTCTACGTGGCGTACGGCACGGCTCTGGTCCACGGCATCGACCTCGACCAGGTGATCGCCGAGATCCACCGGGCCAACATGAGCAAGCTCGGCCCGGACGGGCAGGTCGCCCGCCGGGCCGACGGCAAGGTCCTCAAGGGGGAGCACTACCGGGCACCGGACGTGTCGTCCGTCCTGCGCCGCCAGGGCTGGATACCGGCGGCGCAGGACGGCGCTTCGCGGACGGGCGCCTAGAAGGTGCCGCCCGCCAGCTTCCACTCGCGGTTCAGGGTGCCCAGCGGGATGCTCCGCTGGATGACCGGTGTGCCGAAGACGGACAGCTGGAGCCGCAGGGTCCCGGACAGGTCGACCCCGCCGTACACGTCCCAGGTGCCCTTGGCCTTCGCCCCGCCGCCGTCGGAGGAGGCGGTGACCGTGCCGGAGGCCTCCCCGCGCAGATACGGGGCCAGGTCGGCGGTGACACCGACGGCGCCGTAGAGGCCGACCGAGGCCTCGGCGCCCAGCGCCGTCTTCACGGTCCCGGCGGTGGTGACGGAGGCGCGTACGGGCGTGCTCGTCATGTCCGACGAACTGACCGGCGTCCATCCCTTGGCCAGCCCGAAGGTGCCGCCCGCCTTGAAGTCGCCCTTGAGGTTCTGCTCGACGTCGACGGTGACCTTTCCGTCACCGCTGATGTGGAAGTAGCAGGTCAGATCGAGGTTGACGACGACGGGGACGGGGCCGACCTGGAGGACCGGGTCGGCGTGCAGCTTGGCGAACGGGATCCGCAGCGGGGTGCCGGTGCTCATGGCGGCCCGCCCCTTGACCGCCCAGCCGGAGGTCCAGTCGCCGGACACACCGAGGTAGGCGGAGCCGGGCGGCGCGTCGGTGCCGGCGCCGCCGTAGGTGAAGTCGACCTGCGGGGCGACCTGGACGAATCCGTGCACCGAGGCGGTGGCCGAGGCCGGGGTGTCCTGGGCTGTCGGTATCCCGGCGCTCACGTCGAGGCGGAGGCTGCCGAGCGGCACCGTCGCACCCTTGGGGCCGACGTGCACGTCACCGGCCTTCGCCCAGGACACCTTCACGTCGGGGAGCAGCTTGTCGACGGTGAAGGACGACGGGTCGACCGGCACTTCGCCCTTCGCCGTCTCGTCGCCGAGCAGCGCGTTGAGCGTGGCCGGTTCCGTCTGCACCTCGGTGCCGCCGTCCTTCTCGCCGACCACCTTGGTGACCTTGGCGAGCAGCCCGTGCGGTGCCCCGGGCGCGGGCGCACTGGCGATCACGTCGCCGACAGCGGCCTTGTGCGGGGCACCGGAGGGGGCGGCGGAGGGGGAGGGAGAACCGTGTGAACTCCCCCTGTGCGCGGGCTTGTCGGAGAGTACGGCCCGCCGGGTGCGGCCGTCGTACGAGCTGATGGCGAGCGCCGTCTTGTGCGCTCGCCGTCCGGAACCGGCCGGTCCCGCCGTGGCGGTGGCGGTGGCGGCGGTGGTGGGAGCGGCGGCGACGGCGAGCGAGCGGTCCGCGGCGTCGGCGGGTTTGTCGGCGACCCTGACCTGCGGGCGGCCGCTCCCGGTGGTTCCCGACGGTTCGGCGTGCGGTGTGGGCGAGGAGCAGCCCGCGGCGAGGAAGAGGGCGGATACGGCGAGGGCGGGCAACAGGGCGCGTCTGTGCCGCATGCGTCTGCGCATGGAAGGTCCTGTGTGGAGTGGGGGGTGGCAGAGAGGTACCGGGCAAGTGGGCTACTCACAGGTAGAACCAGCCGGTAACTCGTGACGAGCCCTGAGCATGCCATGCCCTTGTACGGGGTTCCCTCACAAACCGGCCACAACTCAACGTGACCTGCACCACGGCGAGTTCGAGTCGGCCGTGACGCAAATCGCCGGGACGGCGGGCGGGTTGGCGGGGCGGGTTGCGGAGCGGCCGCCGCCCGGATGCCGGTCGAGGCCGGAGCGGTGCGGGGGCGGCCGCGGTCGGGCCGGGGCCCGACGGTCAGCGGCCGGTCAGGCCCGTGCCGCCGAGGCGGGCCAGCAGTGAGGACAGCTGTGTGATGTCCTCGACGTTCCAGGCCGGATCGGTGAAGATCTCGGTGGCGGTCTCCTCGGCCGTGGCGTGCATCTCCCGCAGTCGCCGTCGGCCCGTCGTGGTCAGCGACGCGTAGGCCACGCGCGCGTCCCGGGCGTCCGCTTCGCGGGACACCAGCCCGATCCGCTCCAGCGGGACCAGTCCGCGGGTGACCCCGGAGGCCGTCAGACCCAGTGCCTCGGCCAGGTCGACCCGGCGCATGCGGCCCCCGGGCGCCTGTCCCAGCCGTAGCAGCAACGTGAAGTCGGCGAGGCTGACGCCGTGCAACCCGCTCAGCCGGGAGTCGAAGCGCCGTACGAGCGCCGCCTGGGCACGTACCAGCCGCAGTGCCGCATCCAGGGTGTCACTCATCGCCGCAGCTCACGCCCCTTCCGCCCTCGCCTCGGCGTAGCCGCCGCACTCATTGCCATATCCTTGAGTGCTCAAGTTTATGGCCTGCTCGAACGGGCCGCGCGCCGCTGCCGCTTGCCCATCGGCGCCTGGGAGAGGTCCTCGGCGGTGGAACGGAGGCTCTTGAAGCCGTATCCGCGCTCGGTCAGCCAGGCCTTCGCCGCCTCCTCGGCCCGCTCGGTCGCCTCCAGGATGTCCTCCTCTTCCTCCCCGGTGCCGGAGAAACGGAAGACGAAGGCCGGGCGGGCGGCGATGTCGTAGGTGAGGTTGCCCTCGGGCGTGAACGCGGCGCGCAGCACGTCGTGCTCGGCGGCGTCGGCCAGCAGCGCTGCCCGCTGGGCGTCGGTGAGGCCGTCGAAGACGCCGCGGACGGTGATCCGGAAAGTGCGAGTACCCATCCCGCGACCCTAGGCTCAGCGGGCCCGCCGCCTCCACCGGGTTTCCGCGGGCCCGCGGCCCGCCCGGCCCGGCTCTTCCGGAGCGCCTAAGCTGGAGCCGTGGAGGCGGTGGCTGTGCCATGCGGTACGTGGCGGTGAGTGCGCTGAGCCATCCCGGGCTGCTTCGCGAGCGGAACGAGGACAGCCTCGTGATCGGGCCGTGGACCCTGTGCGCCACGGTGACGGAGAGTCCGCAGACCCTGGCCTTCCCGCTCGGCACGCCCCTTGTCGTCGCCGTCGCCGACGGGCTCGGCGGGCATCCCGGAGGGGACGTGGCCAGCGCCCTGGTGGCCCGCCGCATCGCGTCCGTCGGAGCCGCCATGAGCAGCGAGGACGCCGTCCGCGACGCCTTGAAGGCCTGCAACCGTGCCGTGTACGAGGCCGCAGGCGGCGACGCGGGAGGCGCGCTGGCCGCCATGGGGACGACGATCGCCGGCACCATCGTGCAGCCCGGCTCCCTGCTGGTGTTCAACGTGGGCGACAGCCGGGTCTTCGCGGCCTCCCGCGACGGGTTGCGCCAGGTGAGCGTCGATGACAGCCCTCCGCTCGAACCCGGCCGGCGCACCACGTCCATCGTCACCCAGTGCCTCGGCGGCAGCCGCTCGTACCGCGCCATCCTCCCGCACGTGACCGCCGCGCCCCTGTCTCCCGGCGACCGTTACCTCGTCTGCACCGACGGTCTGACCGATCCCGTGCCGCAGGACGTGCTCGAGGAGGTGATGCGGGAGCACGACGACGGCCGGGCGGCCTTCGAGCTGTGGAAAGCCGCCATCGGGGCGGGCGGCCCCGACAACATCACGGTGGCGGTCGTACAGATCGCGGACGCATAGGGGTCGTCGGGGGAGCGGCGGGAGGCCCCTGACCGGCGTCCGCCGGTCCGGTGCGCCGGGTCGCCGCCGATTCGCCGCCAGTTCGGTCCGCCAGTTCGGTCGCGGGACCGCCTACGGTGGAGACATGACCGAGATCGTCGTCTACGAAGTCGACAAACCGGTGACACCCCGCTCCTCCACCGGATCCACGAGTGGCGCGGAACGGCGCGTCCGCAAGGTGCACGTCGCCCCCGCGGCCCCCGGTTCGCGCACTACGGCGGGACCGCGGACCCTCTGCGGCAAGGACACCTTCTCCATGGAGACGGCCCGCTGGACGCCCTCCGAACAGCCCGGAGCGCCCTGGTACCCCGCGGAATACGCATCCGTGGTCTGCCCGGAGTGCGCTGCCGTGATCGAAATCTGACCGGCGGCCCGGCTGCCCGGCACCGGCGGGCCACCGTGCTCCCGTCGCTCAGCCTCGTTCCACGTACTCCTTGAAGTGCTCCAGGTCGCTGCGGACGAGCCGTTGGATCGCGTTCGTCTGGGCGAACCCCTTGGGCCCGCCGAAGGTGTCCCGGACCGTGCCGGGGTCGTACTCCAGCCGTGCCTGGATCCGGGTGTGGTTCTGGTCGATCGGCTGCACCGAGAAGGACCCCGTCAGCTCGGGGCTGCTCGTGGTGAGCCACTCCATCACGCGCTCACCGCGGTCGGTGACCTCGGCCTCGATCTCCCGGGCCCGGCCGCCTGCCTCGACGTCCAGACGTGCGCGGCCCCCCGCCTCCGTACGCGCGCCCCGAACGCCGTCCACGAAGCGCGGATAGTTCTCCACCCGGTGAAGCGTCTCCCAGGCCTTGTCGACCGGAACCCCGACATCGACGTGCAGTTCGAGGGTGCTCATGGCTCACCTCCATGTGCGGCTCATGGTGCATGCCCTTCTGCTTACAGTGTGCGCCCGGCGGGAGGGCGGACGAGCCGGGACAGGGCGACGGGGCTCTTGCGGCAGCGCGACAGCAGGGGGCCGCGGGCGGCCCGGCCGGGCGCCGACGACCTTGGTCTGCGCTCTGGACGCCCATGTGACACTTCTACGTCCGGTCAGGCCACGCACCGTAATCTGCACGCAGCTGAGGCCGGCGTACCGGACGGAGGGGTTCGCTTGTTACGACTTCAAGCAGTGAGCAAGCGCTATGGCCGTGGCGACTGGATCCTGCGAGACGTCGATGTGGAGGCACCGCCGGGAGAGGTCGTCGCCTTGACCGGTGGGAACGGTTCGGGGAAGTCGACGCTGCTGCGGATCGCGGTGGGCCTGTCCCGGCCGACCCGCGGCCGGGTGACCGCACGGCCACAGGTCGTGAGCTACGTGCCCGACCGCTTCTCCCCCAGCGAACGCATGTCGTCGGTGGCCTACTTGACCCACGTGGGACGCGTGCGCGGGCTGACCACCTCGGTCGCCTCGTCGCGGGCGCACCGGCTGCTGGACAGGCTGGCGCTGGTGGGCGGCAAGCAGGCCCCGCTGCGGAGCCTGTCCAAGGGCAACGCCCAGAAGGTGGCGGTGGCCCAGGCCCTGTTGGTGGAGCCCGGGTTGCTCGTCCTCGACGAGCCATGGTCGGGGCTGGACGCCGACGCCCACGGTGTCCTGAACGAGATCATGACCGAGGTCGCCGACGCCGGAGGGACGGTGATCTTCACCGACCACCGCGAGGCGGTGACACGGGCCCGTGCCACTCGGACCTACCGCGTCAGCAAGGGCCAGGTGTCACTGCGCGGGCCGGAGTCCCGGCCGAACGGGCACCGGCCCTCCTGCGACGTCGTCCTGACCGCGTACCCGGGCGGCCGCGTGCCTCAGGACCTCGTCTGGGAGGAGCTGGACGGCGTGCTGACGGTGAGCCGCACGGCCCCGGGCGTCCGGGTGAGAGTGGCCCGCGAGACCACCGACGCCCTGCTGCTCACCGCGCTTCAGCACGGCTGGTCGGTGGAACGGGTGGAAGGGACGACGGTGGACCCCTTGGCGCGGAACGCTGCGGCGAACGGAGGCCTGCGGTGATCGCCCTCGTCCGCTACACGTTCGCCACCGTGCTGCACACACAGCGCTACGTCGCCCCGTTGCTGCTGTTCATGGGCCTGCTGGGCGTGCTGACGGTGAACGGCAGCGGCCCCTTGCCGCCCGCTTACGCGTCCTCCGCCGGTGCGCTGTTCGTCTGCTCGACATGGCTGACCGTCGCGCTGATGAGCCTGGACGAACCGACACAGCGGGCGATCGTCGTCGTTGCGTCCGGCGGCCGGTCGCTCAAGGTCCTGCTCGCGGCGATCGGCACGGCCCTGCTGAGCTGTCTGGTGCTGATGGTCTTCGGCTTGCTCTTCCCGCTGTGGACGGGGCACTACCACGTCACCCTGGGCGATCTTGTGCTGGGAGTCGAGGCCCAGCTCACGTGCGCGTTCGTGGGCATCGCCATCGGCGTGTTGTGCTCGCGGCCGGTCTTCAGGCGACAGGGGTACGCGGTGGTGTCCGCCGTCGCGCTGATGACGGGAGCCCTCTTCGTCAAGGGCATGCCCCCGGTCAACCGGCTCTTCACCCTGATGGCGACGACCCCCCACGCGGCGCAGCTGCTGGCTCCCACGGCCGTCATGCTGGCGATCGCGGCCGTGATCCTGGTCGCGGCCACGGCGGTCACCCAGTTCGTCGCCGCGCGGAGAGAGTGACCAGGCCTTCCGTGGCGGCAAGCACGCGGAATCGCCGCACCGGCTGCCGGAGCGGTGGACGAAGCGGACGTTACTCGAACGGGGAGGGCTGGCTCTGGATGAGGGCGCTGCCGCTCGCCACGTTGCGGTGCGTGACCGGTCCTGGCGCCGCTGGCTGATCGCCGCCATGTACGGCTACCGGCCGGGCGAGTCCTACCGGCGGTCCACTGGCCCCGCCGGCACCGGGGCGCAGGACGGTAACAATGGGCGCTACGCCTGTCGAGAGAGTTGGCGAGGAATCGTTTTCCTGTCACTCGCACCGGTGACACAAAACATGATCCGTCTGCAGGGGGGAATTCCTCATCCAGGAGATCCGCCATGCACGGTTCAATGACGATCACACCACAAGGAACGACGTTTTAGCCTGCGAGGGCGTGCCGAAGCATTATTCGGTGGACGCTTCTACTTAGAGCGGCAATTCGTCGAGGGATCGAGATCCCGGCACTGAATCCTCTGACGCTCCGCGACTGATGGCCGCCCCAGGCCGCGCCCCGCATCGGGACCGCATGACAGCGCCACCCCCCACACACACCCGCCGAAGGAGAAGTCGGCATGGATGCTGAGCCCCTCGCCTTGGTAGGAATCGGGTGCACTCTCCCCGGTCAAGTGCACGGGCCGGAGGACATAGACACAGTGCTGCGGGAAGGGCGGGACTGCGTCGAGGAGATCCCGCCGAGCCGCTGGGACGTGGACAGGTTCTACGATCCGGATCCGCTGGCCCCGGGCAAGACCTACATCCGACACGGCGGGTTCGTGGACGACGTCGATCGTTTCGACGCGGCGTTCTTCGGGATCTCTGACGCTGAAGCGGTCCGTATGGACCCGCAACACCGCCTGCTCCTGCAGACCGTGTGGCACGCCCTCGAACACGGCGGGCAGAACCCCGACGAATTCAGGGGCACCGACACCGGCGTTTTCCTGGCGCTGATGAACAGCAACAACTACTCCTTCCTCAAGCACGAGATCGAGGGGCTGCACGGCGTCACGGCCTACGACGCGATGAGCGACGCGAACAGCATCAGCGCCGGCCGTATCGCCCACTTCCTCGACCTGAAGGGTCCGTGCTTCGCGGTCGACACAGCCTGTTCCGGATCGCTGGTCGCCCTCCACCTGGCCCGGCAGTCCATCCTCACCGGCGAGTGCGACTCCGCCGTTGTCGCCGGTGTCAATCTGATCCTCAACCCCGATGTCCATGTCGCCTTCTGCAAACTCGGGCTGTTCTCCCGCAGCGGGCAGTGCCGGGCGTTCGACGCCAAGGCGGACGGTTACGTCCGCAGTGAGGGATGCGTGGCGGTACTGCTGCGCCGTCAGTCGCTCGCCGAGGAACGGGGCGACCCCATCCTGGCCAGCATCGTCGGTACCGCCATCAACCACGACGGACACACTCCCGCGCTGACCGCCCCCAACGGCCGGACCCAGGAACAGGTGATGCGTTCCGCGCTCCTGCGCAGCGGTGTCGTCCCCGCCCAGGTCGGCTACGTCGAGGCGCACGGTACCGGAACCCCGGTTGGCGACCCCATCGAGATGGGCGCCATCGCCAGCGCCTACGCCGGGTCCCGCACCGCGGACCGGCCGCTGTACGTCGGCTCGGCCAAGAGCAACTTCGGCCACACCGAGGCCGCCGCCGGACTCCTCGGCGTCGTCAAGGCCGCACTCTCCTTGCACCGCGAAACCATCTACCCCAGCCTCCATCTCGACCGGCTGAACCCCAAGATCGATCTCAACGGCGCCTCGGTGGAGGTCCCCACCGAGCCGGTGCCCTGGCCCCGGACGGATGTCCCGCGCCTGGCCGCCGTCAACTCCTTCGGCTACAGCGGCACCAACGCCCACGCGATCCTGCGGGAGGCCCCACAACCGAGGCAGCCCACCGGCACCGTGAAGCCGCGCCCGGCCGAGCTGCTGGTGCTGTCCGCCAAGTCCCCCGCGAGCCTGGACGCTCTGGCCGAGCGCTGGGCGGAGTTCCTGTCCCGGAACGGCGGCGAGACCCTTCCGGAGGCCGTCTTCACCGCCGCCGCCGGACGTGCCACGCACCGCCACCGCCTCGCGGTGACCGGGCGGGGCGGCATGGAGATCGCGGGTGACCTCCGCCTGTGGCGGACCCGCCGGACGCCTCCGTCGGTCACCTGCGGGCACCCGGCGAAGCCTGCCAGGGCCGTCTTCGTCTTCACCGGCCAGGGCGTGCAGTACCCCGGCATGGCCGGTGAACTGTACGACAGCGAACCGGCCTTCGCCGCCGTCCTCGACCGGTGTGCCGAGCTGCTCGACGCGGAGCTGCCCGTGCCGCTGCGGCAGATGCTCTTCGAGGAGCAGTCCCCGGAGGCGCTCGACGACACCCGCCTGGCCCAACCGGCCCTGTTCGCCGTCGAGTACGCGCTCGCCACCCTGCTGCGTTCCTGGGGAGTCGTTCCGGACGCGGTGGTCGGGCACAGCATCGGCGAGGTCGTCGCCGCCTGCGTCGCCGGCATGCTTTCCCTGGAGGACGCCGCCCGCTTCAGCGCGGTGCGTGGCCGGCTGATGGGCGAACTGCCGCGCGACGGAGCGATGCTGGCCGTCGCCGCCGACCCGGAGACCGTGCGCGGCTGGGTGTCGGGGCGGGAGTCGGACGTCTCCGTCGCCGCCGTCAACGGCCCGCGCGCCGTGGTCGTCTCGGGACGGGCCGAGGCCGTGGACGAGGTGGCGCGCCTCGCCGAGGCCGAAGGCAGCCGTACCACCCGGCTGCGTACCTCGCACGCCTTCCATTCGCCGCTGATGGACCCGGTCCTGGCCGAGCTGGGCAAGGCGGCGGCCGGGCTGCGCACGACCGCCCCGGCCGTCCCGGTGTTCTCCAACGTGACGGGCGAGGCGCTGACGGGCGCGGAGGGGCCGGAATACTGGTGCCGGCAGGCTCGCGGGCCGGTCCGGTTCCACGACGGCATGCGTGCGGTGGCCGCGCTGCGCTGCACCGTGGTCGTCGAGATCGGCCCGCATCCCGCCCTGCGGCCGTACGTCCCGGAGGCGTTCGGTGACGCCGGTGTGACGGTGATCCCGACCCTGCGGCGCGATCGGCGGGACGTGCGCAACATCCTCGCCGCCGCGGGCGCCCTGTTCACGGCGGGCGCCGCCGTCGACCTCCCCGCGCTCTACCAGGGCCCGAGTTACCGCCGTACCTCCTCCGCCCCGCGGTACCCGTTCCGCAAGGACCGGTACTGGCTGAAGCCCGCGCCGGACGCCGACCACGGCAGCACGGCAGACACGACAGACACGGCACCGCGGCGGCAGGCACCGCCCACCGTGCCCGAGGCCGCACCGCAGCCGGCCGGCGTGCGCACCGTCCACCGGCACGAGGTGCAGCCGGGGACGCCGTGGGCGGACCACCGCATCCTCGGGTCGACCGTCTTCCCGGCCACCGGCTATCTGGAGCTGGCCGTGGACGCCTACACCTCGGCCGCAGGCCACGGCTTCGCGCCGCTCGAACTGACCGGCGTCGACTTCCTGCGCCCGCTGGTCTTGGGTCCCGCGAAGCCCAGCAGCATCCGCGTGGACCTGGAGGGCGACGGGCCCTCGGCGGGCGGCCGCTTCCGGTTCACCGTGGCCGGTGGCAACGGGGACGGCCGATCCCCCTACTGCCAGGGGAAGGCCGGGCCGGCCGCGCGGCAGGACGGCTCCGGGACACCTCCCGGCTCCGGGACACCTCCCGAGGAACTGCGCGCGGCGATGTCCGCGTCGCTGGCGCCCGGGCGGCTCTACGGGCTGCTGCGGGAGGACGGGATGGAGTACGGCGCGAGTTTCTCCACCGTCCGCGAACTGTGGCTCGACGAGGCGGGCGGGCAGGCGCTCGGCCGGATCACGGCCGCTCCCGACGGTGCGCCGCGCGTGAGCCATGCGCACCGGTTCGCCACGATGCTCGACGGCTGTCTGCACCTGACCGCCGCAGCCGCCCGGGAGGGCGCGGCCGGGGGCACCCACGTCCCGGTCGGCGTCGGCCGGATGGTGCTGCACAGCCCGTTGCCCGACCAGATCTGGGGCCATGTCCGTCTGCGGCCGAACACCTCGGGAACCGCGTTCACGGCCCGGTTGCGCGTCCTGGACGACGCAGGAGACATCCTCGCGGACCTCGACGACATCGAGTTCCGGCGCGTCGCCTCGCTGACCGACACCTCGGCGGCCTTGGCCGCACCGGCCGACGGGCGCCTCCGGGAGGGCGGCGACTCGCGGCAGGGACTGCGGGAACGCGTCGAGCCCCTGCCGGCCGGAGAGCGCCGGCAGGTGGTCGTCGACTGGCTCAGGGACGAGATCGTCGACACCCTCGGGCGGATGTCGACCGAGTTGGAGATCGACCTCCACGAGCTCGACCCGTCCCTGGCCCTGCTGGAGATCGGCCTCGACTCACTGAGCATCACCGAACTCCAGCGTCGCATCCAGGAAAAGCTCGACTTCCGCTTCAAGACGATGGAGGCACTGGAGTACCAGAGCATCGAGGAACTGGCGGAATACCTCCTGCACCGCGTGATTCTGGCGGACCCGGCCGCCATCGCCCCCCAGGGCTCCTGAGCCCTGCCTCCCGCCCGGCCGGCAGACCACCCGGCAGATCACACCCAGAGGGGAAGTGCCGTCACCGTGTTGAGCCCCGACCACGTGAACAGCTACCTCGACAGCCATCTCGCCGAACGCCAGGTCAACAAGATCCAGCACGGCTTCCCGTCCCCGCGCTTCTGGAACGAGCCGTCCGTTCCCCTGGACGAGATCGGCGAGGACCGCCGGCTCCTGCGCGCCACGGGCGACCAGTCCCACGTGTTCCTCTACGTCGGCGTCCCGTACTGCATCCAGACCGACCCCGGAAAGTGCGGTTACTGCCTGTTCCCCGTCGAGGAGTTCCAGGGCAACGCCGCGCTGGAGAACTACTACGGATATGTGGAACGAGAAGCCGAGATGTACCGGGAGCAGATGGAGGGATCCGTCCTCGCCGGGGCCTACTTCGGAGGGGGCACATCGAACCTCTACCGGGCCCCCGTCTACCACCGGCTGATGGACATGGTGCGCCGCCTCTTCCCCGAGATCTCGGACCAGGCGGACCTCACCCTGGAGGGCATCCCGCAGCTGTTCTCCCGGGAGAAGATGCAGGCCATCCGCGACTCGGGGATGAACCGGATCAGCATGGGGGTCCAGCAGATCAACGAACGGCTGAACAGCTTCAGCGGCCGCAAACAGACGACCAAACACGTCATCCAGAGCCTGGAATGGGCCCGCGAACTCGGCCTGGCCGCCAACGTCGACCTCATCTTCGGCTGGCCCCAGCAGACCGTCGACACCATGCTGGAGGACCTTCAGACCCTGGTCTCCTGGGACGTCCACGACATCACCCACTACGAGCTGAACGTGGGCGGCCCCACCGACTTCGCACTCAACCGCTACCACGAGCTGCCCAGCACGCTGGCCAACCTGGAGATGTACCGCGCGGGGCGGGACTTCCTGCTCGACCACGGCTACGAGCAGCTGTCGACGTACAACTTCCGCCGTCCCGGTGACCCCGCGGCCAAGGACTTCCGCGAGGGCTACCTCCCCCGCTTCGAGCACATGGACACCCTGGGACTCGGCTACGCGGCGATCACCTTCTTCGGCAACCCCGCGCTCGCCCCCGGCCGTTCCTGGTCGTTCATCAACCACCGCAGCCTGCCGCAGTACAAGGCGGCCGTCGACAACGGCCGGTTCCCGGTGGAACGGGGCTTCAGGCACACCCCCGACGACTGGCTGCTGATGGTCCTGTTCCGCAGCCTCATCAGCACCGAGATCGACCGTGTCCAGTACCGTGCGGCCTTCGGCGTCGACGTGTACGAGAAGTTCGCCACCGTCTGGGACGCGCTGGCCGAGCGGGGCTACGCGGCGATCACGGCGGAGCGGATCCGGCTGGTCGGCGACGGCGCGTTCTACGCCCCCATGATCTCCACGCTGATCGCCGAGGAACGCTACCGCGAGCTGCGTGAGGAGGCCGCACGGCGCAAGAAGGGGTCCAGCCGGCTCGCCTCCGTGACGCCGGGGGTGAGCAGTGACGGATGACCTCCCGCTGGCGGGCCGCGGCTGTGTCGTCACCGGCGGATCGCGGGGCATCGGCGCCGCCGTCGTCCGGCTGGCGCTGGCACAGGGCGCCGACGTCGTCTTCGGCTACCACAGCGGCGAGAAGCAGGCCCGCGCCCTGGCCGACGAGCTGCGTGCCGCCCACCCCGGGCGGCGCTGCACCCCGCTGTACACCGATGTCGCGGACTCCACGGAGGCCGCGCGCTTCGCCGCCTCGGCCCTGGACCACCTGGACCGGTTCGACGTCCTGGTCAACAACGCGGGCATCACCCGCGACACCCTGTTCGCCCGCATGGGCCCCCAGCAGTGGCACGACGTCATCGGCACCAACCTCGACAGCATGCACACCGTCACCAGGCCCCTGCTCATGCCCCTGGTGAAACAGCGCCGCGGCGCCATCATCAACATCGCCTCCTCCTCCGGGCTGCACGGCACACCCGGCCAGACGGCCTACTCCGCCGCCAAGGCCGGGGTCATCGGCTTCACCAAGGCGCTGTCCAAGGAGATCGGCGCCCGGGGCGTCACCGTCAACGCCGTCGCCCCCGGTCTCATCGAGACCGACATGACGGCCGCGATACCCGAGGACAAGGCCGAACTCCTCAGGTCCCTGATTCCCGGGCAGGCTTTCGGCTCCCCGGAGGACGTGGCACACCTGGTGTGCTTCCTGGCCTCCGACCGGGCCCGCTACATCACCGGGCAGGCCATCGAGATCTCCGGCGGCCTGGTCGTGTAGCCGCCGCAACCAGGGGTGTCGGCGCCCGGCGGGCCGCGGCGAGGGGCCCTCAGCCGACGCCCCCGGGGTCGCCGCTCAGCCGGAGCAGGCCCTCCTGGGCGAGGGTGGCGACCAGCACCCCGTCGCGGGTGAAGACCCGGCCCAGGACCAGTCCCCGCCCTCCGGAAGCCACCGGTGTCTCGTGGGCGCACAGCAGCCAGTCGTCCGCGCGGAAGGGGCGATGGATCCACACGGTGTAGTCGAGACTCCGGCCAGTGGCGTGGAACCACGACACCCCGTGCCGGACCAACACCGTCTCCAGCATGGTCACGTCGCAGACATACACCAACAGGCAGGCGTGGAACAGCCGTTCGCGGCCGGCGGTCGCCTCGGCCGGCACGTCGCCCTTGACGCGCACCCACACCTGAGTCCGGGAGGACAGCAGCGACGGGTCCTTCTCGGCGTCGAAGCTCAACGGCCCGACGAAGCGCGTCTCGTACGGCTTGCCGAGGGGGGCGACCACCTCGTCGAACACCTTGCTCAGCCGCTCCTCGTAGGTCGGCAGGCCCTCCGGGTCCGGGACGGGCGGCATCGGGTCCTGGTGGCCGAGGCCCGGTTCGGGGCGGTGGAAGGAGGCGGTCAGAGCGAACACCTCCCGGCCGCGTTGGGCCGCACGGACCCGCCGGGTGGCGAAGGAAGCGCTGTCCTTCACCCGCTCGACCCGGTGGTCGAAGGGCGCCGTCGGCAGGCCGGGCCGCAGGAAGGAGCAGTGCACGGAGTGCACGGGCAGTTCGGCGGAGACCGTGCGGCCGGCAGCGGCCAGCGCCTGGGCGGCCACCAGCCCTCCGTACACCGGGGAGGACTGCTCCTGGGCAGGGCGTCCGAGGAAGTGCTCGCCGTCGTCCCGGCCGGGCGCGAGGCCGACATCGAGGAGGCCGAGCAGTTCCAGCAGTGCGCGGTCTTGATGCATGGGCCCCACTTCGCCTCGGCGTCAGCGCTCGGGAGCCAGTATCGCCAGCTCAGGGCCCGCCCATCAATCGAACTTGCAGACGGTGGATCGGCCGTTCCGTACCCAGCGGGCCCGTTGCCCGGACAGACTGATCGACTCGTGGAGGCCCTGTCATGCTGGACCGCGTCAGCGCGGCACTGTACCGGCGGCGCGTCGCCGTACTGTGGGTGAGCGCAGTCACCCTCGTCCTCGCCTGGATCGGCGGCCTGGGCGTGGAACACCGGCTGGTCCACGGCGGTTTCACCGATCCCGGCGCGCAGTCCGCCCGTGCCGAACGCCTGGTGGCCGAGCACTTCCCGTCCGCCGGCGGCGACCTGGTGCTGCTGCTGCGCGGTACGACCCCCGTCGACTCACCCGAGATGACCTCCCTCGGCACCGCCCTGACCCGGCGCGCCGCGCAGACTCCAGGCGTGCGGGCCGCCACCTCGTACTGGACGGAACAGCGCGCGCCCTCGCTGCGTTCCCGTGACGGCTCCATCGGGCTGGTCACGCTCTCCCTGAGCGGTGATGAGGACGACCGGGCGAAGACCGCCGAGCGGGTGGTACCGGACGTCCGACGGTACGCGCAGGGGCTGACGGTCCTGGCGGCAGGCCCCGCGCAGGTGCAGTCGGAGGTCGGCAAGCGCACCGCGCACGACCTGCTGCTCGCCGAGGCGATCGCCGCGCCCATCACCCTGGTCCTGCTGCTGCTGATCTTCGGCGGCGCGGTGGCCGCCGCCCTGCCGCTGGTCATCGCCCTGCTGTCGGTCCTGGTGAGCCGGGCCGTGCTCAACGCCCTGGCGGGCGCCGTGTCGATCTCGGTGTACTCGATGAACTCCACCACCTCGCTCGGCCTCGGACTCGCCATCGACTACAGCCTGTTCATCCTCGCCCGTTTCCGGGAGGAGCTGCGCGCCGGCGCCACCGTGCAGGAGGCGCTGGGCCCCACCGTGCGCCGGGCCGGGCGGACGGTCGCGTTCTCCGCGCTCACGGTGGCCCTGTCCCTCGTCGCCCTGCTGGTCTTCCCCCAGTTCTTCCTGCGGTCCTTCGCCTACGGCGGCATCGCCGTCGTGCTCTCCGCCGCGGCGGGGGCGGTCCTCGTCCTGCCCGCCCTGCTGGCCGTCCTGGGCCATCTGGTCGACCGCTACGACGTCTTCGCCCGGCTGCGCGGCCCGGCGCGACGCGCGACAGGCCCGGCGGCGGTCCCCGAGAGCGGACGCTGGTACCGGTTCGCCACGGCGGTGATGCGCCGTCCGGTGCTCTACGGCGGCGGCGTTGTGGTGCTGCTGGCCGTCCTCGCGTCCCCGTTCACCCGGGTCGCCTCGGGCCTGTTCGACGACCGCTCCCTGCCTGACTCCTCCCAGGTGCACCGCGCCAGCCAGCTGCTGCGCGACCGGTTCGACGCCGACGCGCTGAGCACGGTCCCGGTGGTGGTGCAGGGCGTGGGGCGTGACCGGGAACGGAGCCTGGAGCGTTACGCCCGGGCGCTGTCCGCAGTGCCCGGAGTCCGCCAGGTGGCCGCGGCGCCCGGCGTCCACGTCGGCGGACGCCGGGTCCAGAGGCCGGGCCCGGCCGCCGCCGCCCTGGTGGACGGCGACAGCACGCTGCTCTCCGTGGTCTCCGCGGTGGAACAGGACTCGTCCGCCGGCACCCGGCTCGTCCGCCGACTGCGGCAAGTGGAACCGCCGGCCGGGACCTCGGTGTCGGTGGGCGGACGGGCCGCCGAGGTCGAGGACAGCACCTCCGCCATCGCCCGGGCTACTCCGGCCGCGATCGGCGTCGTGGCGGGCTCCTCCCTGGTGCTGCTCTTCCTGTTCACCGGGAGCGTCCTGATGCCGGTGAAAGCACTGGTGCTCAACACGCTCAGCCTCAGCGCCACGTTCGGGGCGATGGTGTTCGTGTTCCAGGAGGGACACCTGTCGTTCCTCGTGGGCAGCCCGCCGCACACCGGCACACTGGACGCCACCATCCCGATCCTGACCTTCTGCGTGGCTTTCGGGCTCTCCATGGACTACGAGGTCTTTCTGCTCGCCCGCATCCGCGAGTGCTACCTGCGCACCGGCGACAACACGGAGTCCGTCGCCTTCGGCCTCCAGCACACAGGCCGCATCATCACGGCCGCGGCGGTCCTCGTCGCCGCAGTGCTGTTCGTCTTCGCCATCTCCGGGGTGACACTGCTGAAACTCCTCGGCGTCGGTCTGGCCCTGGCGGTGGTGCTGGACGCGACGCTCGTCCGGGCCGTGCTCGTACCCTCGTTCATGCGGCTGGCGGGGCGGGCCAACTGGTGGGCCCCCGGGCCCCTGCGCCGCCTCCACGACCGTGCCGGGCTGCGCGAGGACGCCGGGAGGCTGAGCATTCCGGGGCCGGTCGCCGCACCGGGACGCGCAGTGCGGAGGCGCACCTGAGCGGTTGGTCCGGGCCCTCGCTGCAGCGGGTCGTCGTGGTGCTCTGCAGGTTGGTGGTGAGCGCGCAGAGGTCGAACGACGTGCCGGGCGCAGGTGTCGTGGCGAGGATCGGCGCCATGAGGCCGTAGCGCCCCCGCGGCGATGTGGGACCCGGCGGCGATCAGGGCCCGTTGTGCGCGAACGGCGCCCACGCCGTCGGGTCGTGGAGACGCTCCTTGCGCAGTTCCGCGACCGCGAGGCTTGCCCGTTGCGTTGTCGAGGACGGCTGGACCCTGCGTCGTGCCGCACAACGTTTCCAGGTCTCGCCGACCACGGCCCAGCGGTGGGCCGGCCCATACCGGGCTCTCGGTGGGACCGCGATGGCCGGCCGCCCCAGCCGTCCGCATCACAGTCCCCGGCGGACACCGGGGACCGGGCGGCGGATCACCAAGGTCCGGCTCCCGCGCCGGTGGGGTCCCGCCCGCATCGCTCACCTGGTGCGGATCGCACCCTCGACACCGAGTCCTGGTCCGCTACCGCCTGGCCCGTCCGGCACACCTGGACCGGGCCACCGGCCAGGCCAGCCGACGAGAAGAAGGAGACCGCCACCGCGTTCCGGACCCGCGCGCAGGCGTTCTTCACCCGCACCCTGCTGGACGAGTGGGCCTACGCCCGCCCCTACCCTCAGAACGCGGTGTCCGCCATACCGGGCCCCCGGCCACCGTGCGCCTGGTCAACCTGCCAGAGCAGGCCATCCGGACAGCCTGATCAACTCACACTACGTGGCATTGCCGTCACAGGCGTCGGGCCCCGCGCAGCTCTTGTGCGTAGTAGCCCTCACCGTCGAGCCGTGAGGTGCCCCCCTTGTCACCCATGGTGGGCCCGTTGGCGTTCTTCCGGCTGGAGATGAAGCGCGGGTGGTCGGCGGTGTCCAGGCCGAGGTAGATACCGATGTGGCCGATCCGTCCACCGGGCAGCTCCCGTGTTCTGAAGAAGACCAGGTCGCCGGGCTGGAGCCCTTGGATGACATCGGGGCTGCGGTCGGTGAGGGGGATCACCGGTACGCCGAGCGGACCGTGGGCGATCGCGTCGGCGGTCCGCTGCAGCCCGCTGCCCGCCGGGCTGTCCCTGCTGTTCAGCAACAATCCCGAGCGGTATCCGTACACCAGCCGGACATAGCCCGAGCAGTCGACCGAGCGCCGGCGGTCCTCCTCGGGGCGGCGGGTGACTCCGTCGGGGAAGGTCCAGGGGGTGCCCAGGTAGTCGTAGAAGTCCGAACCCATGCGCTGCTTCCCTTGCCGAGCGCGGCCGGACTCGCTGGTGATGCCGGGTCCGTAGCGGGCGGCACCGCTGTATGTGACGCCCGCTGCCGTCGTCCGGACCGGGGCACCGGCGATGTAGTCGAAGGCCGTGGCGAGGATGTCGGGATCGCGGCTGCCGAGGCGGGACCTGAGCCAGGTCCTGAACCAGTCGCTCTGCTCCGCGCCACGGGCCCACGCCTTGGGCAGCAGCCGCACCCAGCTCTTGGTGACGACTTCGGCATCCGTCGTACGCGGCTCCGCGAAGGTCCTACTGGGCCCAGTCAGTACGGCCGTGCGGGCGCCGTCGGTGAACGTGGCGATGACGGTGCCGTGCCGGTCGCGGGCGACCGTGCGGGCGGGATTGCCGATCCGCTCGAAGTCCAGCGGGCCGCTCCTGGCCCGGATTCCGGCACCCGGTGATGCGGGTGGTGGGTCGGTGCGGTGCCTGAACTGCAGGGTCAGCACGCAGCTCGCCGCGAGCAGGACGGCTGTCACCAGGAACAGGGCCGCGTTCCTGGTCGGGGAGAACTTCCGGATTCTGGGCAGGAAGCGTTTCACTGGTCAACTCCGGTGTGGGGGAAAGGGAGATGCCGCAGCATGTCGGGGGAGGGGGCGGTTCAGGCCGTGGGCAGGGCGCCCAGCAGCAGCCCTGACACCAGAATCACGTAGGTGGCGAAGGTGACCGTGCCGGTGGAGAGGACCGTCGCTGTCCTGGGCTGCCTCTCGAGCTGGTAGGCGATGAGCCCGGGGACGATGAACCCGAGGGCCTGATGGGCGAACAGCAGGGGGAACTCCCGCTGGAGCACCAGGGAGAGCCCGGCCTGGAGCAGGACACCGGTGAGTACGACGGCGGCGAACAGCCGCTTGCCGTAGAGGATGAGGAAGCGCTGCAGCACCTTGGTCAGCAGGTAGGTCAGACCTGCCATGCCCGCGACCATGGCGGCGCGCCGCAGATCGTCGACGAGGGTGAGGGCGAGCCAGCCGGGGGTGATCATTCCGCCCGGTGAGAGGTTCGTGGTCAGGTAGCACAGGAGGGAGAACACCAGACCGAGTGCGATGCCGATGGCGGCGATCTGGGGTGTGACCAATGCGGGGATCAACGCGATTCTCCGTGGGGGGAGTTGTGGTGAGCGCCGGGCGATGTGGGGGCGTCGCTCGGGTTGGCGGGGTCGGCGTCGGTGACGGCGTCGGGGTGTTCGGGCGCGAGTGCGGTGAGCCGCTCCAGGAAGAGTTCGCCCTGCCCGTGGATGTTGCCGATGGCGACGAGTGAGGAGTCCGGCCCCAGGTGGGCCAGCAGGTCCGTGGTGAGCCGGTCGGGGTCGCGGCGGTCGCCGCCGAGATCGACGACGTTCCCGGTCCAGTGGGCCGGTATGGCGTCGGCGGCCGACTTGGTGGGATGGCCGATGAGGAACACCGTCTCCGGGTCGAGCTCGGGGATGAGCGCACCCATCTGCCCGTTGCGCTCCACGCGGTCGGGGCGGCAGTTGATGACGACGTGCAACGGACGGTGAACGGCGCCCAGTTCGAGCAGTTGCTTGATGTTCATCAGCGTCGACTCGGGGTCGTTGGCGGCGAAGACGTTCGCGAATCGCAGCCGCTTGCCGTCGGGGGTGCGGTACCGCTCGACGGACAGCACACCCGGGTCCGGTGGTGCCTCGTACATTCCCTTCAACGCGGTCTCGCGGTCGACGCCGAGCAGTTCGGCGACCGCGAGTGCGATGGCGACGTTCTCCTTGAAGGTGAACCAGCTGAAGCCGCGCAGTTCCTCGTCGGTGACGGTCTCCGGGTCGGCGTAGACCAGCTTGCAGTTCCGGGCGTCGGCCTCCTCCCGGAGGATGGGGAAGCGCTCTTTCTCCGCGGTGACGCAGACGCCGCCCTCGGGCAGGGACCGGCACAGGGAGCGTGCCACATCGTCCAACGTCGGGCCCATCTCGGCGAGATGGTCCTCGCGGACGTTGCAGAGCACGCCGATGGTGGAGCGGATGAGTTTGGACTGGTTGATCTCCTGGAGTGCGGGCATGACGGCCATGCACTCCATGACCAGGACGTCGGGTTGGTGGGCGGCGGCCCGCCGGACGATGCCGATCTGCTCCACGACGTTGGCGATGCCGAACTTGCGGTAGACCGGCTCCTCGGTGGCATCGGGGTGGATGAACCGGGCGGCGGTACCCGTGGTCTTGGCGACGGTCACCAGGCCGCTGCCGCGCAGCGCGCCCGCGCACAGCCGGGTGATGGAGGACTTGCCGCGAATGCCGTTGACCAGCACGCGGGTGGGTATGGCGGCGAGATTCGCGTCATGGCGGCGCTGTTCGACGACGCCTGCGACGAGCAGGCCGGCGCAGCACGTCGCAAGGACGCAGTACAGGAAGAGCACGGTGGGTCAGCTCCTGGGACCGGGGCCGGACAGGGGCGTGGAGGCGCCGGGCGGCCCGTCGGGGGAACCGGGCGCGGGCGGTGCGTCGGCGCGCGGGAGTCGCTGTCTGATCAGTTCGAGGCTGCGGGCGACGGATCCCACCTCGTCGTGGTAGCGCGGGTAGAGCACCGTTCTGCGGTCCCCGGCTGCCAACGCCTCGGCGCGCTGGGTGATTTCACGCAGCGGACGTACGACGACGAGGTACAGCCAGCCGAGGCAGAGGGCGCCCGCCGTCAGCCCCAGCAGACCGACGAGCATGATCCGCCGCTGTGCCTCGTACTCGGGCAGCCCGATCCAGAACACCGGTCTGATCGAGGCGACCTTCCAGCCGAGTGCGCTCGCGACACCCAGCTTCTCGTTGAACGGCGCCACGGCGGCGACCGCCGGATTCCTCCAGCCGAGCAGCAGCCCAGCGGAGCCCTTGGTCGTGCGGGCGGCCTCCATGTGGGCCCGCAGCCGACCGTCGGAGACCCGCCCGAAGGCCACGAACCCTTCGTTGGACGCGATGACCCGATGCGCGGAGTCGACCAGCCACACCGAGCCGAGACCGGGCCGGGTGAGGATGCCGACCAGGTACTGGACCTTGAGCTCGCCCACGACATAGCGGCGTCCGGACCCCGTCGGCGCCCCCTTGACCGGCTGAGCGGCCACGGCGGCGATCACCGGTTCCTTGCCGGAGGTGTTCGTCTGCATGACCCCGGGCTTGACGCGGATCTTCTTCGGGGTACGGGGTTCATCGCCGGCGCGGACGAGGATCTCGCCGGCGCCGTCGACGACGTACAGGGAGCGATATCGGCCGTGCTGCTCCAGGGAACTGTCGAGAACCCTGCGCGTCTCCTCCGACCGGGAAGCGTCGATCACGGTGGCGAGATGGGCGAGATCCGCGTATCCGTCGTTGATCCCCCTGCGCACGCGATCCGCCGTCGTCTCGGTGCGTTGCCGCTGGTCGTCGGAGATCAGCCGCGGTACGGCCGTGGCTGTGTGCGGCCAGGTGCTGCCGAGCGCCAGCAGCACCGACGCGGGCCAGGCCAGCAGGGCGGACGAGCAGACCAGCAGGACGGTCCGCAGTCCGGGCCGGCGCCGGCCCTTGCGGGTCCCGAGCCGACCGCGGCTCCCGGTCGACGGCTGCGGGACCGTTTCCTGCGACTGCCCGCCGTTTCCACGGAGTTGAAGGCGCAGTGCCTCCAGCGCGCCACCGACCCGGGCAGGTTCCCCGAAGCGGGCCACGCGGACGGGAGCCGTGAGGTCGCCCCGGCCGAGCCGCTGCGCTTCGCGACTCAACCGCAGCAGAGGCCGCTGCACAACCAGGTGGAGGGCGACGGTGACCCCGGCCGCGAGGGTCAGCAACACGGCCGCGGCGAGGAGGGCGAGACGAAGGTCACCAGTCCCGGACGTATGACGCTCGGTTCGCACCGTCGTGACGACCGTCAGTCCGAGTGCGCTGCTCGGACTCTCTTTCGTGGCGAGCCCCCGGGCCACTCCGGCGTACCCGACGGCGGTACGGGTGTTGCCTTCCTCTGCCCCGACGAGACTGCCGCTCGGACCGTCGAAGCCGCCGGCAGCGTCCGACGCTCCCTTGCCCTGCGCCTCGCGCACGGCGGCGCCGGCCAGCGCCTTGGCCTGATCGGTTCCGGAGCGCGGCCCGGCCGAGGTGAGGGTCGCCCCGTCACGGTCCACGACGTTGAGCGTGTGATTCCTGCCGACGGTGATGCCGGGCACCTTCAGGCTCTGGGAAGCGACGAGCAATTCCTGTCTGTCCCCTTGCGACAGCGTCGCGAAGACCAGCAGCCGGGTGACGCCCGAGTCGTCCCGAACCAGCCTCGGAGGCGGGTTCGCCGGCAGTCCACGAAGGTCCACCTTCCCGAGCGGTACGTCCTCGCCCCGCGCGGCGAGCAGCCGACCGGTGGACAGGTCGACGACGGCGGTACCGCGCCACTTGCGGTAGGTCCGGTCGAGGAGGGTCAGCATTCCGTCCGCCGGTACGGACTTGGAGCCACCGAAGTCCGCTGCCGCTGCCCGCAGATCGGAGACGCTCTCGTCGACGGCGGCCTGCAGCGCGACCGCCCCGTCCTCGGCGATGTGCTGCTGGGAGCCGAGGACGGCCTCGGGAACGCCCCGTTCGGCATCGCTCCCGACGGCGAACACCGTCAAGCCCGCGACGAGCGCCAACAGAACCGGCAGGGCCGCCACTGGCGGCCGCACACCTCCTAACACAGCCATGTCCGCCCGACGCCGAGCCGGGCGCCGCTTGGATATCGGGGATCGAGTGGTGGTCAAGAAACATCCTTTCCGAGCTCCGCCGTATGTTGCGTGAAGCAATGAACAGAAGTTCTTGACCTGCCTGACGACGGGAATGCGTCGCCGGTTTATTGGAGAGGTGTGACGATACTCACCCTCTGGCGATAAAGTGCCCTTTCATGTGTGGCAGAAAAGTAAAATCACACCTCTACCCTGCTGGTTCGCAGGTTTTCGAGGCCGGGTTCGATGGCTGAAATGAGCGGTTCGCAGTGTCCGTATAAGCGGCGAAATTAGGCTCCAGTGAGTGCGAACGAATTATGTGGGCTGGTCGACAATTGTCCTCAACGATCATTTTGTATCTCTTCTGCCTTGTCCAACCCGCAGACGGCTGGTACCGCCCCGCCGATGGGTGGGGCGGTTGGAGTTCGCCCGAGACGAGGCGGAGTCCTGGTGGGGGCAGCCGTTGACGCGGGGCTCGCACGAAGGGCTGCGCAGTGTGACAGTGCGCCAGTCGGTGCGGGCCGGAATCCGTCACATTCCATGAGACCGATCAAGCCGTGCCGTGATGCCGCAGCGGCGGTTCCCACACTGACCCGGCTGGTATTCGCGGCGATGTCGCAGATCCCTTACGGGATCGCCTTGCCCGGTCCCCGCCGGACCAGGAAAATCGTGCGGCTTGACCAGTAACGGCTTACCGGCTGGCCGCTACTGGTGGGCGGTCGGCTCGGGCGCATGATTCCCGGTCGACTTCACCGTCCGGCGCGGGCGGCCTCCAGTAGGCGCGTGCGGGCGGCGGTCCCGACCGACGGGCGCGTAGATGAGCGCCGGGCAGGAGCGTCGCCCAGACTTGGGCATGGGGTCGCCGCTGCGGCAGGCGCCGAGGTGGGCCAACGGCTCGTCATGCGGGCGGCGACCTCCTCGTCATCCTCCCCGCGGTACAGCCTCACCGCGGTACAGCGCCAAGCCCAAGACCAGGTGGACCACCACGTGCGGAGGCGGCTTGCCAGCACAGCGGCGGGCCTGTCCGCCATGCTCAGCCACCACCACGTCGATCACGTGATGCGGGTGCTGTGACAATCGCCGGGCCGAGCTCCTCTGAGCTCGCCCGGCGGTGAAGCGAAGGCTCGTGACAGGGCACCAGTTCCGTTGCCTGTGGGTCGGCTGAGAATCGGGCAAAGCGCCTTGTGGCTGCCGACCCCTCCTTGGTTTGATACCAAGCAAGCTCATCGTTTGGGGCCAAACGTCTGACTTCCCTGGCCCTTTGAGCCCCCGCAATCGACCCGTCCTGGCCCCAGGCCAACGCGAAGGGACAACTCATGCGTGTGACAACTCGCCGGGCAGTGATCGGCGGAGCAGCGGCACTGGCGTTGACGATCGCCTCCAGTGCCTTCGTCTCCGCCTTCGCCGGAGGCAGTTCCGGCCACAGCGACACCGGCACCAGGTACATCACGAAGTCCGGGTGGGGCGGCTACGTCACGATGGGCAAGACCAACGCCTTCAACCAGACCAGTGCCGAATGGCAGGTGCCCGCGGTCACCTGCCACTCCACCAACGACCTTTTCGCCCCCTGGGTGGGGATGGACGGATACACCTCGGCCACCCCGCACACCGTCGAACAGGCCGGAGTGGAGACCAGCTGCAAGACCGGCTCCCCGGTCTACCGGGCCTGGTACGAAATGGCGCCGCTTCCCCCGGTCTACTTCAAGGGCACGGTGAAGCCGGGCGACGACATCAAGGCATCGGTGGTCCGCAGCGGCAGCACCTACACGCTGACGATCCAGAACCGGACGCGGAACTGGAACCAGTCGACCAAGCAGACCTGTCCCAAGGGCTCCACCTGCCCGAACAACTCCGCAGAAGCGGTCCTGGAGTCGCCGACCAGGAGCTACCCGGACTTCGGCAGCGTGGACTTCCGCCACGTCACGGTGAACAACAAGCCGCTCGCGGTCTACAAGGCGTACTCCATCAACTCGGTCAACTCCCAGACACAGGCGGAAACGCAGAACACTCCGCTGCGGTTCGACCGGTTCTCGGTGGACTACGCGCTGGAGTAGCGCGACAGCGGCCATGCGCCGGGAGGAAGAGGAAGGGGAGAGAGGGGGGGGGGGCCAACAGAGCCGCCCCACCCCCTTCCGGCCGGTGACCGTCTCGCCCACCCTCCCCCCTTTCATCATTACGTCGGGTCCTGCCGGCCTCCGTCCAAAA